>JAJXXI010000006.1 GCA_021781185.1 bacterium | reverse complement strand
TGACCTGCACAATGCAGGCCAACATTCAGATGCCGAATCCGCCGGCCGGGCGCTGATGCGAATCAATCCGCGCGACCCCCAACTGCTTTTCCTGCTGGGAATGGTTTTGCACAAAACGGGCCGGAGCCGGGAAGCATTAAACCATCTCGAACTGGCCGCAAAACTGCAACCGCAGTCCGCCCGGATTTTCAACGGACTCGGTTTTGTTCACCAGGGCCTGCAGGATTTTTCAGCCGCCCGGGACTATTATTCCAAGGCCGTCGAACTGGGCATGCTTTCCGGTGATACCCTCTACAGCCTTGGCAATGTCTGCTACCAGCTCGGCGAGGTGGAACAGGCGGCGGCGAATTATCAAAGGGCGGTGGAACTCAACCCGCGAGACGCGGCGAGTTGGAACAATCTGGGGAAATGTCTGCATGAATCCTGCCTGCCGGAAGCATCCATTGCGGCCTACGACCGGGCCCTGGCGGCGGACCCGGATTGTTTCATGGCCCGCTATGGTCGCGCCGTTTCCCTGCTGTTGGCCGGCCGGTTGAAGGAAGGTTTTTGCGAATACAACCAATGCCGCATCCAGCGCCTTAAAGTTCGCCAGTTTCCCCAGCCCGCCTGGCAAGGCGAATCCGCTGCGGGCAAAACCTTGTTCCTGCACGCGGAACAAGGTTTTGGCGATGCCATCCAAATGGTGCGCTTTGTCCGGCCGGCCCGCGAACGTGTGGGAAATGTGATTCTGGAATGCCGGCCGGAATTGAAGACGTTGTTCACGGCTGCCGGCTGTGCCGACACGGTCATTGCCTACGGCGAGGCGATCCCGCCGTTTGATTGCTACACCTCGTTGATGAGCCTGCCCGGGATTCTGGAGGTGACCCTGCCAACGATTCCACGGGAAATGCCATATTTGAAAACGCCCCGCCACCGCCATCTGCCCCCGGTTCCGGCGGGACATTTAAAAGTGGGGCTGTGCTGGGCCGGCAGTCCCACACATCACAATGACGCCACCCGCTCGGTTCGTCTGGAAGATTTCAAACCAATTCTCCAGTCCGCTGCGGCCACGTTTTACAGCCTGCAAATGCCATTACCCGCCCGCGATGAAGCATGCTTTCGATCCGGCTCTCCAGTGGTGGACCTGAGCGAACATCACCCAGATTTTCTGGGAACGGCCGCATCCGTGGCCGATCTGGATCTGGTCATCTCCGTTGATAGCGCCGTCGCCCATCTGGCGGGAGCGCTGGGGAAACCAGTCTGGACCTTGATCCCGTATGCCCCAGACTGGCGCTGGCTGACCAACCAATCCGATACGCCTTGGTATCCAACCATGCGTTTGTTTCGACAACCTCAAAGGGGCCAGTGGCAGCCGGTGATTTTAAAAGTAGCCCAAGAATTATTAAAATTAAACCGCCGCGCCACCGCGCAATGCTAGTTGAGGCCGGCCAAGCCCGCTGGCGGTTTAAAAAATGGGGCAGCCAAAGCCACCGCATTGCATTTTATGTTGAGCTTGGAGAACAATCGCCTATTCAGGCTTTTGCATTCAACACGCCTCTGTGGCTGTCCACAGTGTTTGCCGACTGCTGACCGGTCTGGTTCTCAGCTCCCAGTTTACGCACGGCTTGTTGATCTCCTTTGGCCGCTTCGGCCCGGGTTTGAGCGGGGGTTTCCTGGGCCTCCTGAACAGCTGTTTGCGTTTTCGTGGTGCTCGTTATGGTCATGTTTATTCCTTTTATTAGTTGAGTTGCTATCATCATTCAATCGGTTGAACATCAACAAACTTGAGCGAATTGATTCCCTTTCCACATCTCGGAGAAACAAAGTGATGGTGCAACTCGTCGCGGCAAAAGCACTGGCGGCTTCCGGCGAGATTCCACCTGCGATCCCAGAACCGGGAATTTGTTCAGCGCAATCGTCCGTCAATTTTCCAACAGAAAGCAGTTACGTTTTCAGCATTCCCGGCACGTGCGAACCGGCGATTGTGAAACACCCTATCTGGAAGAGATCATTAAATTCGTTGAGGTGCATGGATTACGGGCAACCAGATAATAGATGCGGAAACGCTTGATATTTCTACCGTTCTGCTGGGCCCAGAAATCATCCACCAGGATTGGCGGCGCGAACTGGCTGGACAGCGGCGGTTTCTGTGCAGGCGCATGTTTGTTGTCCGTGGTGATGAACAATGCGCGGGTTCCGGGAGCGAGGTGTAATTGCCCCACAGGACAAACTGCGGATGCCAGCCGGTAGGCTGGTAAACTCGCGGATGGTCCGGTAGGTAAAATTCCGCAAGATTGACGGTAGAATAGTGGTCGCCGATCAGCAGCGTGGCATCGTATTTGGCCCGGGCGCGTTCAATGTGTGTCGCGTAATCAGGCCAGCCTTCAGACCGGTTCATCGGCTTGTTGACGAGCGGGAGGTTGACGAAATTTGCCAGATGCAATCCCACGGTCATCAGGCCGCCGAGAATCAAAGCCGCATAGGGGCCAAACGCCAACCCGGATGACCGCCCCGCCAGAACACGACCAGCAGCACAATGCCGGCAACCAGGGCCGGCACCGGCCAGTTGCCTTTGCCGGTGGCATTCAGGCTGATAAAGCAGAACAATCCATACACCGGCATGAACTGGTAGAGCAGGAAACGGACGCGTGTGTCGTAATTGGCGGGAAAACAACACAACGCCGGCCGCCACCGCAATGCGATTTCCAAGATTGACTCCGGGCAGTTGCCCATGATGCTGGGGCGGTTGCAACGCAAGATTTACCAAAATGAATTTGCCCATCCGCATCACAGTTTGCGCGATGTTCTGCGCTGGAAAACCGGCTTCGGCCCCGTGGAGGCACCGTGTCCAGTTCCTGAATGTTTTCCATTTGACCGGTGGACAACCACATCGCCGGACCTGCAGCGGTTGCAGCAGCCAGACGCTTCGCGGATCCAAACGACCTGGATCGGACACTCGACTTTTCTCATCCAGCATCGCGGGCGGAACATATTGACCGATCCAATTTTTGGCGATTGCCTGACGCCGGTTCCAGGATTGCGGCTGCGTCGCCACGCCCCGCCAGGACTCACGCCCAACCAGTTGCCCCCCATCCATGATGTGCTGATCAGTCATTGCCATTACGATCATCTCGACTTGCCGACCATCCGGTGGCTGTCCCGGCAACCCTGCCCGCCGTGTTTCTGGCTGCCATCGGGTCTGGGCGGATGGTTCCGGCGGCAACGTATCGGCGGCTTTCAGGAACTGGCCTGGTGGGCGTCGGCAACATTGGATGGCGGCATGGAGATCCACTCCGTTCCCGCGCAGCACTTCGCGGCACGCGGACCGTTTGATCGCAATCAAACTCATTGGTGCGGCTGGGTTTTGCGCAGCAGCGGCCAGGCGATTTACTTCGCCGGCGACACGGGCTATTGCGCGGGATTTC
Organism: bacterium; assembly: GCA_021781185.1. Classification (GTDB taxonomy): domain Bacteria; phylum Verrucomicrobiota; class Verrucomicrobiia; order Limisphaerales; family UBA11358; genus UBA11358. The sequence continues at coordinate 1,459 of JAJXXI010000006.1, read as the reverse complement.
AGCGGATTGGCGAACACTTTGGCGGCGTGGATCTGGCACTGATTCCCATCGGCGCCTATCGTCCGCGCTGGCTGATGCGCCCGGTCCATGTGGATCCGTTCGAGGCGGTGAAAATCCATCAGGATGTGCGATCGCGCTTTTCCGTGGCGGGCCATTGGGGAACCTTCCGGCTCACCGATGAACCGCTCGGCGAACCGCCGGCGCTGTTACAAACCGCGTTGGCCGGACAACATCTTTCCCCGAAAGAATTCATCGTGCTGCGGCCCGGCGAGACAATCGCCGGTTGAAAAGCGGTCGTGGCTGCACCGTGAATTTAATTTCATAAACGCTTCACGCGGGTTTCACACTTCATTGGTATCTATTTGTGATGAAGCGATTTTTTTTATTCCCGGTGCCGGCGCTGTTGCTGGCTTTTAACTGCGCCCACGCGCAAACGATGTCATTGGATGGCAAACAAAGCCAGATCAAGGTGGCGGTGAGCGCCACCATTGATTCCTTTACTGGCCAGCTTGAAAAATATCAGGCCGACATAGATTGGCCGCGCCACGCCATGCTGCCGGACAAGGCGAGTGTGAGTTTTGACTTCAAGGATTTGAAGACCGGCAATCCCAAACGCGATCAGGCGATGCTGACATGGCTCGACTACCCCTCGCAGCCAGATTGCACCTTCACCCTCACCGACTGGGAAATGGTTGGCACAACGAATTACGCCAACGGCACCATCACCATTCACGGGGTCAAAAGGAAGATCGCGATGCCTGTCACAGTGGGGCACAACGGAACCACTGGCACCATCACCGGCACCGCCGACCTCAACTACCGCGATTTCAATCTGCCCATCATCCGCAAGATGTTGTTTCTGACCGTGGATCCGCATTTGCATGTGTTGTTTCATCTGGCCGGCACTGTTCCGGCGAAGTGATTTCGCAATCCATATTCAAATTTATGAAACGGAAACATGTTGGCCAGCGCTTCGATTCGCCCGCCCAGGGAGAGCGGAATCCCGGCTTGTCCTCGCAAAAACCCAGGCGAACGGATTGGCCGGAAACAATCGAAATGAATCCAGCAACCCGGTTCCTCATCCCGGTAAGCACGGGAGGGCATCCTGATCAGGAGAAGCAAAGAGTGATTCCCATAACAATTCTCGGCGCATGAGCCGTCCCCTGCCCCATACCTCAGGGTTGCGGGAGGCGTTCGCCTCCGGGTTGCCGCGGATGCCCGGAACCGAATCACATTTGCAGGACGCGTTGCGCCAGACGCTCAACCATCCAGGCACCATGGTCCGTGCCCAGATGGTTCTTGAGATTGCCACGCATTACGGCCTGGCTGAGGAACCCGCCAAAAACCTGGCCATCGCGATCGAATACTTTCACACCGCCTCGCTCATTTTTGATGATCTGCCGTGCATGGATGACGCCGCGAAACGGCGCGGCGCACCCTGCGTTCACCGCGTGCATGG
>JAJXXI010000539.1 GCA_021781185.1 bacterium | reverse complement strand
GCGCGCCAGCATCCGGTGCAGACCGGCGACGCCGACATCGTGGACGCGCTCCACGCGATTGCCCATGATTTCGGCGGTCACCGCCGCCTCTTCCGCCACCGGCAAATCGCTCGTCCCGGCACACACGACCGCGATGAAACCGGCCCGTTTGGGCAACGACTTTTTTTCGATCGTCACGCAGCGGGCCAGCGAATGATGCCTGGCGTTTTTAAAGCGTTTCCGCAGCGCGCGGGCGTGTTCCGGCGTGATGCGCGTGACGAGCACCTGCTGGGACTGCTCCAAAATCTTGGCCGCAATTTTCACGACCTGTTCCGGCGTTTTGCCGGCACCAAAGATCACTTCGGGGAAGTTCTTGCGCAAAGCGCGGTGCGTGTCCACCTGGGCGAAACCGAGGTCGGCCACCGGTGCGGCCTGAAAGGCGCGCAGCACCTTTTCGCGGGAAACGGTTCCCTCGCAAAACTTTTCCAGCAATTGAGCCGCTTCTGCCGTAGTCATCGCCGGAAAATGCCCCATGAACCGCCGGCTGTCACGCGGGAATTCTGCCGCCCGCAGGTTGTTTTCGCGCTCCGCCGCTTGCCAGCAGAATCAACTCGGACTATTGTGCGCGCCATGCAATATCGTCGCTTTGGCCGCACCGAACTGAACATGCCGGTAATTTCCTGCGGAGGAATGCGCTACCAACACAAGTGGCAGGATGTGCCGCCGCAGGACATCCCGCAAGCCAACCAGGAAAACCTCGAAGCGTGCATTCACCGCGCGCTGGAATTGGGCATCAACCACATCGAGACGGCGCGCGGCTACGGCACCTCCGAAATGCAGCTCGGCGCGCTCCTGCCGAAATTGCCGCGCGATAAAATGATCGTGCAAACCAAGGTCACCCCGCGTGCCACGGCGGCGGAATTTCTGAAGACGTTTGATGACTCGATGAATTATCTGAAGCTGGACCATGTGGATTTGCTTTCGCTGCACGGCATCAACAACCGTGAGACGCTCGACTGGTCCTTGCGCAAGGACGGCTGTCTGGCTGCCGCGCGTCAGTTGCAGCAGGCCGGGCGCTGCCGGTTCATCGGCTTTTCCACGCACGCCCCCACGGACATCATTCTTGAGGCCGTCAACACCGGCGAGTTTGACTACGTCAACCTGCATTGGTATTTCGTCAACGACTTGAACTGGCCGGCGGTCCTGGCCGCGCACCGGCAGGACATGGGCGTATTCATCATCAGTCCGAACGACAAGGGCGGCAAACTCCAGGAGCCGGGGCCAAAGATCAAAGCGCTCTGCGAACCGTTGACGCCCATGCAGTTCAACGACCTTTATTGCCTCAACCGGCCGGAAGTTCACACGCTAAGCTGCGGCGCCGCCAAGCCGACGGATTTTGACGAACACGTCGCTGCGCTCAGATTTTACGATAAAATCCCCCAGACGATTGCGCCCATCGAAAAACGGCTCCGCGCGGAGATGGAAAGAGTTCTCGGCGCGGACTGGTGCGCCCGCTGGTCAGAAGGCTTGCCGAACTACCATGATATTCCCGGCCAGATCAACATTTCGGAAATTCTGCGGCTGTGGACCTATGGCAAGTCGCTCGAACTTACCGCCTGGGGCAAGATGCGCTACAATCTGCTTGGCCAGGCTGAACACTGGTTTCCCGGTGAAAATGCCGCGAGGGCGACGGAGCATGATTTGTCTGCCGTCCTGAAAAAGAGTCCGTTTGCGAGCCGCATTCCCGCCATCTTGGAAGAATCGCACCGGATGTTCTTCGAAAAGCCGGCGGAACGCCTCAGCAAGAGTTGAGCGCCACCATTGCATCGTGGAACCGTGAGTGGCAAAATAGGCCTTGGAAACAGCAATTAACGGGTAGAGGCCAGATGAGGGGTTTGAAATAAACATGCCAGAGTTCGGTGACGGAACGTTTCTTCAGCGGACACCCTCTGTCCCACCTCCTTGGCGTCTGTCACCGAACGCTTTTTTATTGGCAAACCGGGCCGGATTCCAACCCCGGCCGCAAGGTTTCTTTCCGTAACGGCTTGCACCCGCTTTGACACCCAAACCGTGAACGCGCTCAACTGCCCCAAGGTTGAAAACTCATTCTATCGCATCTTGCTTCTCTGTCGCGCCGGGAACCGTTAATGTCTCCGTCCTGTGGCTGCAACGCTTTACGACCTGATACCGCGCGATGAAAAACTTGGCAGCGATGTGTTGCTGGGACGCTTCCTTGATTATGTCGCGGGGCGAAACCTGCAACTTTATCCCGCTCAGGAATCCGCGATTCTGGAATTGTTCGAGGACAAGAACGTCATCGTCAACACGCCGACCGGTTCCGGCAAGTCGCTGGTGGCGGCGGCGCTGCATTTTCAAGCCATTGCGCGGGGCCGGCGATCCGTTTACACCTGCCCGATCAAGGCGCTGGTGAACGAGAAGTTCATGGCGCTGTGCCGCGAATTTGGACCGGACAACGTCGGTCTCAGCACGGGCGATGCTTCGGTGAATCGCGACGCGCCCATCCTGTGCTGCACTGCGGAAATCCTGGCGAACATCGCATTGCGCGAAGGCGCGGCGGCGAACGTGCAGGACGTGGTCATGGACGAATTTCATTACTATGCCGACCGCGAGCGTGGGGTGGCCTGGCAGGTGCCGTTGCTGACGCTGCCGCAGACACGTTTTCTCCTGATGTCCGCCACGCTGGGTGACACGGCGTTTTTCGAGACGGAGCTGACGCGGCTCACGGGGCGGCCAACCGTGACGGTGGCTTCCACCGACCGGCCGGTGCCGTTGGCACATGAGTATTCCGAACTGCCGCTGGCGAAAACCTTGGAAAGCCTTGTCGCCGGCGGACGCGCGCCGGTGTATGTCGTGCATTTCACGCAGTTGGACGCGGCGCAGAGCGCGCAGGATTTCACCAGCATCAATGTCTGCACCCGCGATGAGAAAGCCGCCATCGCCAACCTCATTGAAGGTTTCAAGTTCACCAGTCCCTACGGGCCGGATATTAAAAAGTGGCTGCGGCACGGCATCGGATTGCATCATGCGGGGCTGCTGCCGAAATATCGCATTCTGGTCGAGCAACTCGCGCAGAAGGGATTGCTCAAGGTGATTTGCGGCACGGACACGCTCGGCGTGGGCATCAATGTGCCGATCCGCACCGTGCTTTTCACCCGCCTGTGCAAGTTCGACGGCCAGAAGACGGGCATCCTGAGCGCACGTGATTTTCATCAGATCGCCGGGCGCGCCGGGAGGAAAGGATTTGACGACCAGGGCTGGGTGGTGGCCCAAGCACCGGAGCATGTGATTGAAAATCTCAAGCTCGCGGAAAAAACGGCGCGCGACGGCAAGAAAACCGTGAAGCGTCAGCCGCCGGAAAAGAACTTTGTCAACTGGGACAAGAACACCTATGTCCGGCTCATCGCCTCATCGCCGGAAAAGTTGACCTCCCGGTTCCAGGTGACGCACGCCATGCTGCTGAACGTGCTCAGCCGCGACGGCGATGGTTGCGCCGCCATGCAGCAGCTTATCCGCGACTGCCACGAAACGCCCAAGCTGAAGAAGGTCCATACGCAACGTGCCTGGCAGTTGTTCCGCTCGTTGCTGGACCGGAAAATCGTGGAGTTCATTCCCAAAACAGACCGAGGCCGCAAACTCCGGGTGAACATTGAACTTCAAGACGATTTCTCCATGGACCAGGTGTTGTCGCTTTATCTGATTGAGACGATTCCCCTGCTCGATCCGCAGGCGCCGGATTACGCCCTCGTGCTGCTCAGCCTGGTCGAATCCATTCTAGAAGACCCGGCCATCATCCTCCGCAAGCAGCTCGACAAGGTGAAGGATCAGAAGATGTCCGAGATGAAGATGGACGGCATCGAATACGACCAGCGCATGGAAGAACTCGAAAAGTGCGAATATCCCAAGCCGAACCGCGAGTTTATCTATTCCACGTTCAACGCCTTCGCCGACCGCCATCCATGGGTGGGCCAGGAAAACATCCGACCCAAATCCATCGTGCGCGAGATGTTTGAGGAATTTCGCTCGTTCGCCGATTACATCAAACTCTACGAATTACAGCGGGCCGAGGGCGTTCTGTTGCGGCATCTCAACAGCGTTTTCAAGGTGCTGGCGCAAACGGTTCCCGACAGCGCCAAGAATGATCAAGTGCGCGAAATGGAACTCTACCTCGGCACCATGATCCGGCAGGTGGATTCCAGTCTGCTCGACGAATGGGAGAAGATGCGCGATCCGAATTACCAGCGCGCCGAAGCGAAAGAAGTCCGGCCGCCGGGGGCCGAGGAAGCCGCCGCCGACATCACGCGCGACACGAAGGCATTCACCACCGCCATCCGCAACCGCATTTTCATTTTCCTGCGCGGACTGGTCGTGGCTGATTACGAAACTGCGATTGCCAGTCTGGATTCGCCATTGGACGACGACGGCTCGACATGGACGGCGGACGGCCTGGACAAAATCATGGAGGATTATGAGGCCGGGCATGAACGGCTCTGCCTTGATCCCAACGCCCGCAACATCCGTCACACCTACGTCACGCCGTCGGAAGACAAAAAATCCTGGCGCGTGCAGCAAATGCTGGTGGATCCGGCCGGTGACAACGACTGGGTGGCGGAATTCGAGGCGGACCTGATTCAGTCCCGCGCCTCTGCCGGTCCAATCCTGCGATTACGACGGATCGGCAGTTTGACCTGAATTCAACCAAACCCGCCTGGCATCGAGCGGCCGTTCAAACGCGAGTCATCACTCGCTCTTACGCCTCCGGCTCCACCCACTTGCCATGTTCCTTGATGAGGTCCACGAGGCGTTCCACCGCTTCGGCTTCGGGGATGTTGAACTTGATCGGCGTCTTGCCGACATAGAGGTTGATCTTGTTTGGTG
>JAJXXI010000204.1 GCA_021781185.1 bacterium | reverse complement strand
CGCGAGTCATCACTCGCACTTACGCCTCCGGCTCCACCCACTTGCCATGTTCCTTGATGAGGTCCACGAGGCGTTCCACCGCTTCGGCTTCGGGGATGTTGAACTTGATCGGCGTCTTGCCGACGTAGAGGTTGATCTTGTTTGGTGCGCCGCCAACATAGCCGAAGTCGGCGTCCGCCATTTCGCCGGGACCGTTCACGATGCAGCCCATGATCGCGATCTTCACGCCTTTGAGATGCTCGGTCCGCGCTTTGATTCGCGCCGTCACGGTCTGGAGGTTGAACAGCGTGCGTCCGCAGCTCGGGCACGCGACGTAGTCCGTCTTGAAACTACGGCAGCCCGCCGCCTGCAAAATGTTGTAGGCGAGCCGCAGCGACTGCCCTGCCCCGCTCTCACCCCGCACCAGAATGGCATCACCAATGCCGTCTGCCAGCAATGAGCCGACGACCACGCCCGCCTGCAAAAGAGCGATGTTGGGGGCCGGCGGCACGGATTCAAAATTGATGCAGTCCTTGAGCAAAACAGGGTTCCGGCGACGGAGCCGCTTCAACATCGCCGCGAGCAGACGGAATGCGGTGATCGCCGGCAGATTCACGCCATCTTTCACGGTCACGAGCTGGGTGTCGCAGTTGATCTCGAATTCCTGCGTCGGATCAATCTCCGCAATGTTCAAGTCTTCGTAAACCGCTTCCGGTTTCACGTCGTCCTTGGGACGGATTTTCGGCGCAACCTTGTCGAACGTCGCCCGCGTTACAACGACGCGGATCAATTGTTCGCCGCCGCACTTCACGTTTTCATTCAGTTCGATCTCCGGCGTCTCTCGTTTCTCAAAGTGGAACGGGTCGAAGGGGAATTGCGCATCCGCAATTTGGACCTTGCGGTTCGCCAGCTTCGGAATCAGCGACAGCAAATCGCGGCAGACCGGGATTTCATGCGGAGAATCTTCCGTGAGCGAAACGCGGATGGTGTCGCCCAAACCGTCGCAGAGCAGCGAGCCGATGCCGATGGCGGACTTGATGCGGCCATCCTCCCCCTCGCCCGCCTCGGTGACCCCGAGGTGAATCGGATAATTCCAGTCCGCCCCTTCCTGTTCCAGCCGCGCGACCAGCAGCCGGTAGCACTCAATCATCACCTTGGGATTGGACGACTTCATCGAGAACTTGAAGTTGTGGAAGTCGTGTTTGCGGCAGATGCGGGCAAACTCCAGCGCGCTCTCCACCATGCCGAGCGGCGAATCGCCGTAGCGGTTCATGATGCGGTCGCTCAGCGAGCCGTGGTTGGTGCCAATGCGCAGGGCGCGCTTGAGGCGCTTGCATTCGAGCACGAGCGGCGTGAATTTTTCCTCGATGCGCTGAAGTTCGGCGGCGTATTGCTCGTTGGAATATTCCTTGATGGCAAATTTTTTGGTGTCGGCGTAATTGCCGGGATTCACCCGGATGACCTCCACCCATTTCACCGCTTCCATCGCAGCCTCGGGCTTGAAATGAATATCTGCCACGATCGGCACGTTCACGCCGCGCTGGCGGAGTTCGGCCACGATGTTCTGCAAATTCGCCGCATCCTTCACCGTCGGCGCCGTGATGCGCACGATCTGGCAGCCGACGGCCACAAGATCCAGCGTCTGCTGCACACAGGCGGCGGTGTCCATCGTGTCGCAGGTGATCATGGACTGCACAATGACGGGATGGTTGCCACCGCCGGTCACGCCGCCATTGGCGGGATCACCGATGACGATTTCGCGGGATTTACGGCGGTGGAAAAAATACGGGGACTCGCAGTAACGCATATTTTACTTGATGGGCTCGTTGTTGATTGAATGGCCATCCGGCAGCGCACCATGATTCCCGGGGGCGAACACGACCGGCACCTCGCGGTCGGCACGCGCGCTCCGCACCCAGTCGCCGGTGTCGAAAAACGCAATGTAAACCATGAAGCCGATCAACAGCGCGGCGAAAGCGGACTGGATGAAATTCAGCAGCCGCGCACTGACCGGGCGGCGGCGGATCCATTCAATGAGCGACAAGGTGATGTGGCCGCCGTCCAACACCGGCAACGGCAGCAGGTTTAACAAAGCCAGGTTCACGTTGAGGATGACGCTGAACCACAGCACGCGCCGCCAGCCGTCCGCATCTTGGAACAGGTTGCTATACACGCGGATGATCATCACCGCGCCACCCAATTGCTGCACGCCGATGTCGCCCTTCTTGTTGAACAATGCGCTGAGCGTGTTGAAGATTTGCGAGGCGCTGGTATGGATCTGCGCGAATGGACTTGGATGCACCAGGGTGAAATTCGTATCGCCCTGCCACGACATGATGCCCAGCATCGGCTCGGCGTTGGTGGGTTGCAGGGGCTTCACCGGAGTCAGCGTGCGGTCAAATTCCTTGTCACCGCGCAGAATGCTGAGCGTGATCGGCTTGACGATGCTGTTGCTCATCGCATCCTCGGCGGAGATGACCGACATGAAACTGTAAATTTTTTTCCCGTCCAGCGCCGTCACTTCATCCCCCGGCTGCAAGCCCGCCAGCGCCGCCGGACTGTTCGAGGCCACCTCGTATATAATCGCCTTGCCCGACGAGGTGATCAGGATTTGCCGCAGCGCCTTGCGCTCATACCATTTCGTCTGACGATGAAACGGTTTGACATAGGCCGTCGCCATCCGTCCGTCCCGGAGATATTTGATGACGATGTTCGTTCCCGTGCTGGTGACAATGCGCCACGTCACGCTGTCCGTCGTTGCCGCCGAGAAATGATGCACCGGATGGCTGTCAATGGACACGATCTGGTCGCCGGCCTGCAGCCCGGCCTGGGCAGCGGGACCGGTCGGATCCACCCACCCAATCGTCGTGTTGTTGTCCGCCTCATTGGTCGGCTTGCCGACCTGCCAAACCACCACGGCAAACGCCACCGCCAGCAGAAAGCTGAACAGCGGTCCCGCGAAGGCGACGATGATTTTGTCGAGCGGCGAGACGGGGGGAAGTTGTTTCACGTCTGATTCCACCTTGCCTTCGATGCCTTCCATCGTGGCCATCTGCGGCAGCGAGACATAGCCGCCGGCGGGAATCCAGCCCAGCGCGTATTCGACGCCGCCCACGGACTTCTTCCAGATGGGTTTGCCGAACCAGATGGCAAACCGCTCCACCTTCAAGCCACGCCAGCGCGCCGCGAGGAAATGGCCCAGTTCATGGACGCCGATGAGCAGGTTGAACAGCAGCACCACTTCAAGTGCCACCAGGATGTAACGCAAAATTGTCATGTCGAAACCGGGAAATAATACCCACGAAAGACGATACTGCAATCTCAGAGCGCGAGGAAGTGCGGCGTTAAATTTCGCCAACCGGGCAGCACCGGCCTCAGCCGGCCAGCCGGGCGGCGGTTTCCTTTGCCCCGCGCAAATCCATTTTGCCGGTGCCGAGCATGGGGAAACTGTCCACCTGATAAAAGGCGTCTGCCTTGGGCTTCCACAGGTTCGGCAGGTCGCAGGTGGCGAATGTTTCCAGCACCGCCGCCAGCTCCTTTTCGGGCAACCGGTGCAACACGACGAGGCGCTCGCCTTTCTTTTCGTCCGGCACCCCCATCACAATAAAGGCGACCTCGGCCACGTTGGCCAGTTCCTGTAATTTTTCCTCCACTTTCAGGTGCGGCACCATTTCGCCGCCAATCTTGCTGAAACGGCTCAAACGGCCGGTGATCTGGAGGAAGCCGTCCTCGTCAAGCAACGCCACGTCGCCGGTGCAATACCAGCCGTCGCGCAGCACCTCGGCGGTCTTCTCCGGCTGGCTGAGATAACCGAGCATGATGTTCGGTCCGCGCACGAGCAACATGCCCGGTTCGCCGGGCGGATGCGTGCGGCCGCTCCACGGATTTTCAGTGTCGGCAATGCGCACGCACATGCCGGGCACGGGCTGGCCGATTTTACCGTGCTTGCCGCCGACCTGGTAAAATCCGGCGGCGCGGTAATCCCAGGTGTTCACCGCCACGGCGGGCGAACATTCGGTGCAGCCGTAGCCTTCAAACGGACGGATGCCAAAGCGTTCCTCGAAGGCGGCGGCCAGGCGTTCAGGCAGTTTTTCCGCGCCGGTCACAATCAGTTTCAAGCTGCCAAAATCCTCCGGAGCCACGCCGCGCAGATAGATTTGCAGAAACGTGGCGGTGGCCAGCATCACGGTGACTTCGTGCTCCCGCACCATGGTTCCGACGCCTTTGGGATCGAGCGGATTCGGGTAATACACCACGCCTGTGCCGAGCACCAGCGGCAGGCAAAGGGTGACGGTGAAACCGAAGGAATGGAAAAGCGGGAGGATGCCCAGCACGCGCTGCGATTCGTCCAGCGCGATGACTTCGCCGCATTGCTCAATGTTTGCGAGCAAATTGAACTGCGAGAGCATCACGCCCTTCGGCTCGCCGGTGCTGCCGCTGGAAAAAATGATCGTGGCGAGGCCGTCCATGCCGACGTGAGCGGAGCCGAACAGGCGCGCCAGCAACGGTGCCGGCATGAACTTGGCGAGCAGGAGCGAGTTGATTTTCTCCGTCAACGACGGCCTGGCAGCAAGATCTTCGAGGTAAATCAACCGGCCCGGCGGCGTAAGCTTGATCTTCTCGATGAACTTGTGCGAGGTGATGACGGTTGTGATGTCGCATTGCTTCACACAGGCGGCGAGCGTCACTTCGGAAAGCGTGTAGTTCAGGTTCACCGGCACCTTGCCGCAGAGGAACGCGGCGTAATTCACCAACGCGCCCGGCACGCTGGGCGGCAGGTAAAGCCCGACCATCTTCTGTCCGGCCCAGACTTTTTTTAGCCGGCGCGCGAGGAAAATGGTTTTCGCCAGCGACAGGCCGAAGCTGATTTTCGGCGTCTGCGCGTCGGCAAAGGCGAAG
>JAJXXI010000129.1 GCA_021781185.1 bacterium | reverse complement strand
GATTCTCAGGCTTTATCGCCCTGGCGCTCATTTTTGAGGCTCTACGCATTAGTCATTAGTGTTGGCACATCCTAATCCAGCAGCTTCAAAAAAGCCAAATTCTAATGGGGGAATTCCCATTTATTTTGAAAACATTTATTGCGCAGCGGAAAATTTTAAGTAAAAAATAGCGGAACGCGGACTTATCTGTCCCGCGATCACCTGAAAACAAATGCCGACAGCTAATGAGACCGGTGCGGTGCGCCTGGGCACACCCCCAAAACAAGGACTTTACGATCCGCAGTTCGAACACGATGCGTGCGGACTTGGTTTCGTCGTGAACATGAAGGGTAAGAAATCCCACCAGATGGTGTCGGACGCCCTGAAGATTCTCGTCAACTTGGATCATCGCGGCGCCTGTGGCTGCGAGGCAAACACCGGCGACGGCGCGGGCATTCTCATTCAGATTCCGCATGACTTTTTTGTGACCGAGGCCACACGGCTGGGCTTTGCCCTCCCCAAGGTCGGTCAATACGGCGTGGGCCAGATGTTTTTGCCGCGCCCGGCAGCGGATCGTGCGGCAGTGAAAGTCGAATTCGCCAAAATCGTTGCGGCTGAAGGCCAGACGATTCTCGGCTGGCGCGAAGTGCCAACCAACAATTCTTCACTCGGCAAGACGGCCGTCGCGGCCGAGCCGTTCATGGAGCAGGTTTTCATTGGACGCAACGCGGGCTTGAAAGACGAGCAGGCGTTTGAGCGCAAGCTTTACATCATCCGCAAGCAGGCGGAGCAGAAGATCCACTACGGCAAATCCGTCTCCGGCGGCGACTGGCTCTACATTTCCAGCCTCTCAGCACGCACGCTCACCTACAAGGGGATGTTGATGTCTGAACAGGTGGAAAAATATTACGACGACTTGCGCAATCCCGCCGTGACCACGGCGATTGCGCTCGTGCATTCGCGCTTTTCCACGAACACGTTCCCGAGCTGGGACCGGGCGCATCCGAACCGCTACATCGCGCACAACGGCGAAATCAACACGCTGCGCGGCAATGTAAACTGGATGCACGCGCGCCAGGCGCTGTTCACCAGCCAGATTTTCGGCGACGACCTCAAGAAGATCCTGCCCGTCATCAACACGGACGGCAGTGACTCCGCGCAATTTGACAACTGCGTGGAACTGCTCACGATGGCGGGCCGGGAACTGCCGCACGCCATGATGATGATGATTCCCGAACCGTGGGAAAATCACGAGAGCATGGACCCCGCGCGCCGCGCCTTTTACGAATTCCATTCCTGCCTGATGGAGCCGTGGGATGGCCCGGCCTCAATGGCGTTCACGGATGGCAAATTTATCGGAGCCTGCCTCGACCGCAACGGCCTGCGCCCGTCGCGTTATTATGTGACGAAGGATGATGTGGTCATCATGGCGTCGGAAGCCGGCGTGCTGCCGGTGGCACCGGAACGCATCGCGGTCAAGGGCCGGTTGCAGCCGGGCAAGATGTTTTTGGTGGATCTCGAACAGGGCCGCATCATCGCGGACGAGGAACTGAAACAGAAATACGCGTCCGCCCAGCCGTATCAACAATGGCTGGACGAAAACCATCTCCTGCTGGAAAAACTGCCGGAGCCGCCACACGTCCACGAACCCGACCATGATTCCGTCCTGCAACGGCAGCAGGCGTTCGGTTACACATTTGAAGACCTGCGCTTCATTGTCGGTCCGATGGCCCAGACCGGCATTCAGCCGCTCGGCTCGATGGGCACGGACACGCCGCTGGCCGTGCTTTCGAACAAGCCGCAGTTGCTTTACAATTATTTCAAGCAGTTGTTCGCCCAGGTGACCAACCCGCCGATTGACCCGATCCGCGAGGAAATCATCACTTCCACGGAAATCATGGTGGGCGGCGAAGGCAACCTGCTCGAACCCACGCCGCTGAGCAGCCGCCTGATCAAGATGCACTACCCCATCCTCACCAACGAGGAACTGGAAAAACTGCGTCACGTTCACCGGCCGGGTTTCAAGTCGGTAACGCTGCCGATTTTGTTCAAGGCGGCCGATGGCTCGAAAGGACTGGCGGCGGCACTGGAGACGGTTTTCACCGCCGCTGACAAGGCCATTGCCGACGGGGCCAACATCATTGTGCTGTCTGATCGCGGCGTCAGTCCGACGCTCGCGCCGATCCCTGCGCTGCTGGCGGTGGCCGGGCTGCATCATTATCTCATCCGCCAGGGGACCCGCACGTTGATCGGCCTCATCCTCGAATCCGGAGAGCCGCGCGAAGTGCACCACTTCTCCGTGCTCATCGGCTACGGCTGCACCGCCATCAATCCTTATCTCGCATTTGAAACCATCGCGGATTTGATGCGCCAAAAGCTGATCGCGGAAACTGACCACCAGCAGGCCGTCAAAAAGTTCATCAAGGCCGCCGTGAAAGGCGTCGTCAAGACCATGGCCAAGATGGGCATCTCGACCATTCAAAGCTATCACGGTGCGCAGATCTTTGAAGCCGTCGGGCTCAACACCGAAGTCGTGAACAAGTATTTCACCTGGACCCCCTCGCGCATTCAAGGTGTGGGCCTCGATGTGATTGCCGCCGAGGCGCTGGCGCGTCATCGCCGGGCGTTTCCGACGTTGACGGTCAACACGGAACTTGATGCCGGTGGTCAGTATCAATGGCGCGACAACGGGGAATTTCACCTGTTCAATCCGCAGACCATTCACAAACTGCAAACGGCCTGCCGTCTGGGCAGCGAAAAAATCTATCGCGAATATGCCGAGCTGGTGAACAACCAGGCGAAAAATCTTTGCACGCTGCGCGGCTTGCTGGAATTCAATCTGGCCGAAAAACCGCTGCCGCTTGAAGAGGTCGAATCGGTTGAATCCATCGTCAAGCGTTTCAAGACCGGGGCGATGAGCTACGGCTCCATCTCCAAGGAAGCTCACGAAACTCTGGCCATTGCAATGAACCGCCTTGGCGGCCGGTCGAACACAGGCGAAGGCGGCGAAGACCCGGAACGTTTCGTCTGGACCAACGCCAAGGGCGACTCGAAAAATTCCGCGATCAAGCAGGTGGCCAGCGGACGTTTCGGCGTGACCAGCCATTATCTCGTCAACGCAAAGGAATTGCAGATCAAGATGGCGCAGGGCGCAAAGCCCGGCGAGGGCGGCGAGCTGCCCGGCAAAAAAGTTTATCCGCCCATCGCCAAGGTGCGCGGCACGACGGCGGGCGTCGGCCTCATTTCACCGCCGCCGCATCATGACATTTATTCCATCGAGGATTTGGCGGAGTTGATTCATGACCTGAAAAATGCGAACCGCGAAGCGCGCGTGAGCGTGAAGCTCGTCGCCGAAGTCGGTGTCGGCACCGTCGCCGCCGGCGTGGCGAAGGCCCACGCGGACGTGGTGCTGATTTCCGGCCATGACGGCGGCACCGGGGCCTCCCCGTTGTCATCCATCAAGCACGCGGGCGGGCCTTGGGAACTTGGTCTGGCCGAAGCGCACCAGACGCTCGTGCTGAACAATCTCCGCAGCCGGATTTACGTTGAGACGGACGGACAATTAAAAACCGGTCGTGATGTGGCCGTGGCCGCGCTGCTCGGGGCGGAGGAATTCGGATTTGCAACCGCGCCGCTTGTGGTGATGGGCTGCATCATGATGCGCGTTTGTCACCTGAACACCTGCCCCGTCGGCGTCGCCACGCAGGATCCGCGCCTGCGCAAGCGTTTCACCGGCGATCCTGACCACGTTGTTAACTTCATGCGCTTCATTGCGCAGGAACTGCGCGAAATCATGGCCAAGCTCGGTTTCCGCAAACTGGAGGACATGGTTGGCCGCACCGACAAGTTGATTCCCTGGAAAGCGATTGAACACTGGAAAGCCAGCGGCATTGACCTTACCCCAATTTTGCATCAGCCCAAAGTCGGCCCCGAAGTCGGGCGTTTCCGCCAGCAGGATCAGGATCACGGCCTGGAAAAATCCCTGGACGTGACCCGGCTGCTCGATATTTGCCAGCCGGCCATTGAGCGCGGCGAAAAGGTGAAGGCGGAACTGGCCATCATCAACGTGAACCGCGTCGTCGGCACCATTGTCGGCAGCGAGATCACCAAGAAGCACGGCCCGAACGGACTCCCGGAAGACACCGTGCAGATCAAGTTAAACGGCAGCGCCGGCCAGAGCCTGGGCGCGTTCATGCCCAGGGGCATGACGATCGAGCTTGAGGGCGATGCCAACGATTATTTTGGCAAGGGCCTGAGCGGCGGCAAACTGATTGTTTATCCGCCGAAAGGTTCCACCTTTGTCGCCGAGGACAATATCATCATCGGCAACGTGGCACTCTACGGCGCGACTGCCGGTGAAATCTTCGTTCGCGGCATGGCCGGCGAACGTTTTGCCGTCCGGAATTCCGGCGTGAACGCGGTCGTCGAAGCGATCGGCGACCATGGTTGTGAATACATGACCGGGGGCAAGGTGGTCGTGCTCGGCAGGACAGGCCGCAATTTCGCCGCCGGCATGAGTGGCGGCACGGCCTATGTGCTTGACGAGGCGGGCGATTTCAAAAACCGCTGCAACCTGGAACTCGTCGCACTGGAAAAACTGACGGACGCGGATGAAATCGAAGAGGTCTGGAAACTGATCCAGCGCCATCAGTCCTACACGTGCAGTGAACTCGCCGCAAAGATTCTTGCAGACTGGCAGCATTACCTGCCGAAGTTCGTCAAGGTGATGCCGCAGGATTACAAACGCGTTCTCACTTCGCTAAAAAAAGTGCAGTCACAGGGCCTGAGTGGCGAAGAAGCCATCATGGCGGCCTTCGAGGAAAACGTGAAGGGCGGCCACTGAAACAATCATTGTAACCCGAACAAAAAACCGACGATGGGAAAACCTACTGGATTCTTAGAGTTCC
>JAJXXI010000118.1 GCA_021781185.1 bacterium | reverse complement strand
CGCAGAGTTTGCAGCAGTTTGTTGGCGACAGTCCCTGGGCGGAGGGTGAACTGTGGCCCGCGATCCGCCGGGAAGTCATTCCCAGTTTGGGGCCGATTGAAAGTTGGGTGGTGGACGAGACAGGTTGACTGAAGCAAGGCGGCCATTCGATGGGCGTGTCGCACCAGTATTGCGGATCGGTGGCCCGGCAGGCTGCGGATGGCAAAACGCGGCGCACGCGCCTGACATGGATCGAGGTCTATTTGGCGCATGGCTTGAGAGAAGCCGGCGGGGAATTGGAAAAGGTGTGGCTGGTGGTTGATTGGCCGCAAGGAGAGGAGCAGCCCTATCACTATTATTGGCCGCGTGGAAAGGGCCATCCCACCAAAGCGCGGTGTTTAAAACTAAGCCGCTCACGCTGGCATATTGAACAATACTTCCACCGCTCCCAGGACGACTTGGGCCTGGACCATTTTGAGGGACGCTCTTGGCGCGGCTTTCATCATCATCTGGCCCTGAGCGCGGTGGCGTATCTATTCATTCTGGTGATTTACTTGCGCGCCAAAAAACTTCTGGAGTGACGTGGGAACGCGTGTTGAAAGCGATTCGCCCGTGGCTGGTGAGGTCAACCGGCGGCGGCTATTGCTGCGGTAGCAAATTTGACGGAATCCGCGACGAAACCACTTAACATGGTAATACTAGGCTAGAGCGACATATATAGTGTAACATATAATTTGACTGGCGGATTGGGCGTCACCAGACTGGTAGCATGAGGGTCGCCCATTGGTTCAACCTTCCTCAGCACAGCAAGTCACATTGCACCAATCCGCCCGCAGCACGTCCGGCTTGGTGCGTTTTGCGCAACGGGCCAAAAGTCAGCACGGTGGCGAGCGCGGTTTGTGGAATTAGGCGTTGACGGTTTGCGCCAAGACGCTTTTCGACCGGGACGGAAGAAGCAGATTCGTCCCGATCAAACCAAGGTGGTGGTTCAGCCAACCCTGGGGCAACGACCGGCCAGCGCGACGCACTGGAGCACCTGCGCGATGGCCCGAGCCAGCGGGTTGAGTGAAGCGTCGGTGCGTCGCATCTGGAAAGCGCATGGACTGAAGCCGCACTGACTCCGGACTTTCAAGCTCTCCAATGACAAGCGATTCGTGGAAAAACTTGAGGACGTGGTCGGCCTCGCCGGCGCACGCCTTGGTGCTGAGTTGTGACGAGAAGAGCCAGATCCAGGCACTGGATCGCACGCAACCCGGCTTGCCGCTCAAAAAAGGCCGGGCCGGCACCCTGACCCACGATCACCAGCGGCACGGAACCACGACTTTGTTTGCGGTTTTAAACACGCTCGACGGAACCGTCGTCGCGACCCAAATGCAACGTCATCGGCATCAGGAATGGCTCCGTTTTCCGGCGCTCATTGAGCGGCAGCCCCCGAAGGACAGGGAACTTCATTTGATCATGGATAACTACTACGCCCCCCACAAGCACCCGAAGGTGAAACGCTGGCTGAAAAAACATCCGCGCTTCCACATGCATTTTACCCCCACCAGTGCTTCGTGGCTCAACGCGGTGGAGCGATTCTTCCGCAACCTGACGGAAAGGCAATTGCGCCGAGGCGTTTTCAAAACCTGGAACAATTGCAGGCTGCCATCACCGCCTACATCCAGGGGCACAACCAAAATCCGCGCCCGTTCGTCTGGACCGCCAAAGCCTCGGACATTTTGGAAAAAGTTAAACGCGCCCGCGCCAAACTCAATACGTTACAGAGCGTTTGACGCAGTCCACTAGTTTGAACGTCACCCCCCTGCGTGCAGACACTTGAGAGAGATTTTCGGCGATCGCGGCAGTGATGTGAGCTGCCGCGCGAGCCGTTTAAAACCGGCCGAAGTTGGAGGTGAAGCCTGACGGCGAGACCGCGAGAAACACCAGTGAATAAAGGGCAATTTCAAACCATCGCCCCTGCCTATGTGGGAAAGGGGGGTGGGGATGCCCTAAAACAAAAACGGCGGCTGGTTTCCCAGCCGCCGTTTTGAAGTATTGTGGAGGATTAAATTCCCTTGGCCGTGATGTAATTCACGAGGTCAACCACGCGGTTGCTGTAACCCCATTCGTTGTCATACCAGCTCACGATCTTGAAGAAGCGTTTTTCGCCCTTCAAGTTGTTCTGCAACGTCGCCAGACTGTCGTAGATGGAGCTGCGGTTGTCGTGGATGAAGTCGGTGGAGACGAGTTCCTCGTCGGTCACGCCGAGGATGCCTTTGAGATAGGTCTCGCTGGCCTTCTTCAACGCGGCGTCAATCTCCTCGATGCTCGTGTCCTTGTTGGTGCGAACTGTCAGGTCCACCACGGAAACGTCCGCCGTCGGGATGCGGAACGACATGCCGGTGAGCTTGCCCTTGGTGATCGGCAGCACTTCGCCGACCGCCTTGGCCGCGCCAGTGGTGCTCGGAATGATGTTGATGCTCGCCGCCCGACCGCCGCGCCAGTCTTTCTTGGACGGGCCGTCCACGGTTTTCTGCGTGGCCGTCATCGAGTGAATCGTGGTCATCAGGCCGGTTTCGATGCCGAAACCGTCCTTGATCAACACATGCACGAGCGGCGCGAGGCAGTTCGTGGTGCAGCTCGCATTGGAAACAATGTTGTGCTTGGCGGCATCATACTCGCCTTCGTTGACGCCCATGACGATGGTCTTCACGTCGCCCTTGCCGGGCGCGGAGATGATGACCTTCTTGGCACCGGCGATGAGATGCGCCTTGGCTTTCTCGCTGTCGGTGAAGAGGCCGGTGGATTCAATGACGATGTCCACGCCGAGCGCCTTCCACGGCAGGGTGGCGAGGTCCTTGACCGCGCCAACGCATTTGACCTTGTGCCCGTTGACCACAATCACGTCGGGTTCTTCCAGCGCGGGGTTGCTCTTTTCCGTCGTCACGGCGTGCTTGAACTTGCCGTGAATGGAATCGTATTTCATCTGGTAGGCGAAGTAATCAGCGTCCGTGGACACGTCCACGACGGCGACGACGTCAATTGATTTGCCCAGCAAACCCTGGTCACAGAGCGCCTGGAAGACCATCCGGCCGATGCGGCCGAATCCGTTGATAGCTACTTTGACTGCCATATTTTGTTTTATGTTTTTGGTGAAATAATAATCCTTAAACCGATTCAGGATTTTATCTGGGAACGTCGGACCGTCAATGAATAATTCCTGAACAATCTTGCCAATCCCGCGCCAGATCTTGTTCTGGAGAGGCGGCCCGGGTTCACGCCCTCACTGGTTTTCCGCCGCGAGAAAGCGTTCCGCATCAATGGCCGCTGCACAGCCCGAGCCGGCCGCAGTGATCGCTTGCCGATAGACGTGATCCGCGCAATCGCCGGCCACAAACACGCCGCGCACGTTTGTCATCGTCCCTTGCTGCGGCACGATGAAGCCGTTCTCGTCGGTCGTGATTTTGCCTTTGAACAACTCCGTGTTCGGCACGTGGCCGATGGCGATGAAAACACCGGCACACGGCAGAACTTTCTCCTCGCCGGTCTTGAGATTTTTTAATTTCACGCCGGTCACGTTGTCCTGCTTCAGATCAAGCACCTCGGTGACGACAGAATCCCAGACCGGCTTGATCTTCGGATGGGCGAGGGTGCGTTCCGCCATGATTTTGGAAGCACGCAGCGAGTCGCGGCGATGCACCAGAAAAACCATCGAGCCAAACCGCGTGAGATACAGCGCCTCTTCGCATGCGGAATCGCCGCCGCCCACCACCACGAGCGGTTGGTTACGGAACGCCGGCAACGCGCCGTCGCAGGTGGCGCAATAGGTGACGCCCTTGGTTTCCAGTTCATGCTCGCCGTGAACCCCCAAATGCTTGTGCCCCGCGCCGGTGGCGATGATGACCGTTTCCGCCACCACCTTTTCGCCATCCACCACAAGCGTGAACGGGCGTTGGGAAAAATCCACGGATTCCACGACGCCGAAACTGGTCTTCGCACCGAAACGTTCGGCTTGTTTTTGCATTTTGGTCATCAACTCATAACCGTCCACGCCTTCGGGAAAGCCGGGGAAATTTTCCACGACACTGGTGGTGGTGAGCAGGCCGCCGGGCTGTTTGCCGGTGAGCACAAGCGGGGCAAGCTGCGCGCGGGCCGTGTAAAGCGCGGCGGTCCAGCCGGCGGGGCCGGAACCAATGATGACAACTTTTTCCATAAGCCGCGAAAGTTAGTCTGCGCCGGTGAAACTTGCAAGCGTGCCGCTTTGCGTCTGCAGCCGGATGACGTTGCCGTTTTACTGGCGGTCCTGGATTTCAGAACCGGTTTTTCTTGCCGTCTGGCTGAGCCTCCCAGCCGTCTCCAGCCACGCGCAGGACGCGGCGGGCGAATCCGCAGCAGCCGGCCGCGTGCAGAAAAATTCTCAGCCCAGTTTCTCGCGTCCACCGTAGCCGGTCTCAAGGTCGTGCCAGAACTCGATCTGGTCTTCATCCGCCTCCCAGCAGAGAAACACCTCGCGCCCGCCGATCAGCGCCGGAAAATCCACCAGGCCGCGCGACAAATCCTTGAGGAAAATCTCACGCCGCTGAAACTCGGCCAGCACCTCCTGCATCCCGGCCAGCGCGCGAATCCAGTGGTTGACGGTATCGCCCCCCGTGTCCTGCCCCTCGGTGTTCAGGCCGCTCAGACGCTGGTCATAGCACTCCACCTCCCCGCGAAGCCGGTTCAGATCCGCCAGCCAGGCACGCAGTTGCGGCACCAATGATTGCGCCTCCTCCCGCGTGTAATGTTTTTGAAAGCGGTAATTCATGGCAATAAAAAAGACCGTTCGCGATGGCTGCACAGGACAACCATCGCGAACGGCTGTAAATCACATGGCGGCGGCAGATTACTTCTGCCAGGTGCGCTTCTTGTGACGATTCAAGCGCAGCTTCTTGCGCCGTTT
>JAJXXI010000471.1 GCA_021781185.1 bacterium | reverse complement strand
GGAATGCACCCACCCTAAACGACAAACATGCGCTGGCCGCCGTGACGGCGGCAATCGAAGCCCAAAGAGGCATCAATCAGTTAAATGAACAGCGTCTCGCTCAAAACCCCGCGCGTGAGGCAGACAATCTTGCCCGCGCCGCCGCTGGGCTGCCCCCCAAACCGTTGCATGTCGCGCTTCAACTGGGCACCGGCATCAATACTGGGGCCGTTACGGTCGGCCTCATGGGTTCGGACCAGCACATCTTGAATTACACGGTTTTTGGCCGTGAAGTAAACCTTGCCAGCCGGTTGGAAGGAGTTTCCGGCAGTGGTCGCATTATCGTTAGCGACGCCACCTTTAAGCACCTCCTACGAGACGCCCCGGCCTTGGCAGCCATCTGTGCCGAGCTGGCTCCGGTGACGGTCAAAGGTATTCGTAACGAGGTCCAGATCTACGAGGTGCCCTGGCGACAAAACAAATAGTTTTGCGTTTTACGTTTTTAATTTAACTTCCTGCCGGACAGTCGCCCCAAACTATAATGCGCACCGCAATTTATCCTGGCAGTTTTGATCCGTTGACCAATGGCCACCTGGATGTCATCCAGCGCGCCGCCAGACTTTTTGACCGTGTCATTGTGGCCGTGGCGGAAAATGAAGGAAAACATCCGTTATTCACCAAAGGCGAACGGGTGACGCTGGTGAACAAAGCTGTCGCCAGGCTGTCCAACGTTAAAGTGGACTCGTTTAACGGCCTTTTGGTGGACTATGTGGCGGAGCGCAAGGCGCAGGCGATCGTGCGCGGATTGCGTGCCGTGTCGGATTTTGAATTTGAATTTCAACTCGCGCTGATGAACCGCAAGCTGGATGAAAACATCGAAACCATTTTCATGATGCCCAAGGACACTTACACGTTTTTGAGTTCACGCATCGTGAAGGAGATCGCGAGGCTCGGAGGTGATGTGAGTGCGTTTGTGCCTGTTCATGTCCGCACCGCCCTGCTCAAAAAATTAAAACCGACCTCGTGAGGCCATCATGCCCAGCCCATGTCTTTAAAAATCAATCTGCGACATCTGGAAGATCACGGACTTCGCCTCAAGGGTGAAATGCCGGTGGCGGAGCTTGATTTGTGTGTGGCCGACGAGTTGATTCGCGCCGAACGGCTGTTGCACTATGATTTGTCCGTGGAATTGCTGCATGACGCCGTTTTGGCGAGGGGAAAGCTGGCTTTGACGCTGGATTGCGAATGCTCCCGCTGCCTGAAAAAGTTCAAAACCGACTTGAAGCTGGTGGGGTGGGCGGCGCATTTGCCGCTGGAGGGCGAGGACAAGGTGTCCATAGACAACGATTGCGTGGACTTGACTCCATTCGTGCGGGAAGATATTCTGCTCAGCTTTCCGCAACATCCGTTGTGTAAAACGGACTGTGCGGGATTGAAACAAAAAAGCAAGGCTTCCAAAGCCGGCGGTGATGATGAATCTCAGCCGGCATTGTGGGCTGAGTTGGATAAACTGAAACTAAAATAGATTTATGGGCGTTCCAAAACGTAAACCGTCAACAAGCCGGCAGCGCATGCGCCGGGCTTATAACAGCGTGCTCAAACTCCCGCAGTTGAGCAAATGTCCCCAATGCGACGCGCCATGCGTGCCGCACCGAGTTTGTCCGGCGTGCGGATTTTACAAGGGCCGCCAGGTTATCACCGTCACGGCGGGCGCGTAAGCGCCACGCGGGATTTCCGCGATCCTATGCGCATAGCAGTGGATGTCATGGGTGGCGATCACGGTTGCGGTGTGATCATCGCAGGCGTCAAGCGTGCGCTGGAGGAGCAGAAGGACATTTGCATAATTTACCTTGTTGGCAACAAGGCCGATATCCATGCCGCGCTGCCGCAACGTGGTTTTCGCGACCACCGTGTCCGTGTCATCCATTCCACTGAAGTGGTGGAAATGGAGGACAAGCCGGTTGTGGCGCTTCGTAAAAAGAAGGATTCTTCCATCGCCCGCGCCGCCGAGCTGGTCGCGGAAGGCAAGGCGGATGCGCTGATTTCCCTGGGCAACACCGGCGGGATCTTCGCAGCGGGGACTTTCAAGATTGGACGCATCGCAGGCGTGGACCGCGGCTGTATTGCCACGGTGATTCCCCGGCACGAAAACGAGTTCGTTTTGCTTGATGCCGGGGCAAATGTGGAATGCAAGCCTTTCCACCTCGCCCAGTTTGCCGTGATGGGCAATGTCTATTCCCGCGAAATACTGAAACGCAAAAATCCACGCGTGGGGATTTTGAGCAATGGCACGGAGGATTCCAAAGGCAACGATCTAACGCTCGAAGCGTTCAAGCTCTGCCAGAAGCTCGATCTGAATTTTATTGGCAATGTCGAGGGACACGACCTGTTTAAAGACCATGTGGACGTGGTTGTGTGTGACGGCTTTGTCGGCAACATTGTCTTGAAGACGGCCGAAAGCCTCGCGGTGGCGATGTTTTCCATGCTGAAGCGGGAGTTGATGCATACCACCCAACGCAAGCTTGGGGCCTATCTCGCCAAGGGAGCCTTTCAAACCATCCGCCGTCGCATGGACCCCGAAGTCTATGGAGGGGCCCCCATGCTGGGTTTCAACGGGCTCGTTTTCAAATCCCACGCCTCGGCACGTGAACGGGCTGTGACCAGCGCCATTCGAGTCACCGTGGATGCCGTGAAGAATCAAATCAACCAGACCATTGCCCGTGATATTGCCGCCGCGAATAAAAAGCTCGCGGTTGGGCCCGAAAACGCATGACTGCCAAATTTAAAAACCCGCGCGCCAAACATAATTTTATCGGTCGCACCTGCTCGATCACCGGCGTCGGTTCGTATGTGCCGGAAAGAATCCTGACCAACGCGGATCTGGAAAAGATGGTGGAGACCTCGGACGAATGGATCACCACGCGCACCGGCATCAAGGAGCGCCGCATTGCCGCAGCCAACGAATTCACCTCCGACCTGGCGGCGAAGGCTGCCGAGCGCGCGATGAAAATGGCCGGGGTCACTGCCGAACAGATTGATCTCATCATCGTTGCCACCATCACTCCCGACATGCCGTTTCCAAACACCGCCTGTCTGGTGCAGCAAAAGATTGGCGCGCGGCGCATTCCGGCCTTTGACATCGAAGCCGCCTGCTCCGGTTTCATATATGCCCTGGAGATCGGCCAGAGCTTTATCACAGCCCACACTTTTGAAACGGTGCTCGTGATCGGCGCCGAAAAGCTTTCCTCCATCACCAATTGGAAAGATCGCAACACCTGTGTGTTGTTCGGCGATGGTGCCGGGGCGGCGATTTTGCAGAACCGGCCCCTGTCCCACGGCTTGCTCACTACGGCATTGGGGGCGGATGGCAGCAAGGCGGATTTGCTTTCCATGCCCGGCGGCGGCAGCCGTTGCCCGGCCTCGCCGCAGACCATTGCGGACGGCCTTCATTTCCTGCGGATGGATGGCAAGGAAACCTTCAAAAACGCCGTCCAAGCCATGTGCAGCGCGGCCAATGAGGTCTTGAACCGTTGCGAAATTGACATCACCCGGATCAAGTGCGTCATTCCGCACCAGGCAAACCGCCGGATCATTAACGCCGTTGGGGAGCGGTTGGGGGCCACCGAAGACCAGCTTTTTGTCAATCTCCACAAATACGGGAACACCTCGGCCGCTTCCGTGGCCATCGCGCTGGATGAGGCCGTGACCTCTGGAAAAATACAACGGGGTGACTTGGTGTTAATTGTCGGCTTTGGTGCCGGCCTGACCTGGGGAGCCGCCATCATCGAATGGTGAAACTTCATTTGACGGAACAGGCGGACGTGTTAGGTTTCGATATACTTATGAGTGCTAAACAAATCAGAAGTCTGGACTCCATGGGAAATTCAGTCAGTGTCACCGGACGGGAAGCTGCGCTGGCGCTGTCGGCCGACAAAGTTTCCATCCACAAAAGCGGCATTGAATTTCGCAGCCCCACGCCATTCCATGAATGGTCCGAAATGACAGTCACGCTGCAATCGCCGCTTGATGCGGGCAGGCTTTCCTGCCACGGCGTGGTCGTGGCCTGCGCCGGCAACAAGCATGCTGGTTATCATGTTTCCATGCTGTTTACCAGCATGACGCCGCAAACGGAAAGGCAGCTTGGTGCCATGGCCCGCTCCGAATTTGGGGCCGGTTGACTGCCGAATTTTCAAACTAAAATGCACACCCCGGACAATGGTTCGGGGTTATTTTTTTTGACCGGGGTCAATGGAGCTTTTAAACTGAAGCTGTTCAATTTTACACATAACCATCATCCCTAAAAATGAAAAACGGTCTTAACCTCCAGCCCTCCGGGGCGCTCGATTTCCTCTCTCTTGGTGCGCTCGTCAACCGTCTTGACCCCGGCATCATTCCGTTCCGCAAGGCATCGCACTGCGACATCCACGTCAGCGGCGGCGAATTCAACGTCTCCGCGAATCTTTCCGACTGCTTTCGCCTCAACACCGGCATCGCCAGCGCGATGGTGGATTATCCCATTGGCGACCTGATCGCCGAACGCGTCCGCGCCATGGGCGTCAAACCCTTCTACAAAAAATTCAAGCACGACGGCGTGCGCGGGCCGAACATGGCCACGGTTTATTCCGACCGGGGCCAGGGCGTTCGCGCCCCGGTCGTTTTTTACAACCGCAGCAACGAAGCCGCCGGCCAGCTCAAGCCGGGCGATTTCAATTGGAATGAGATTTTCGGCGGCGGCGTCCGCTGGTTTCACTCCGGCGGCATTTTCGCAGCACTCTCTGAAACAACCGGCGAACTCATTGTTGAGGCGATGAAGGCCGCGAAGCAGTCCGGCGCGATAACGTCCTTCGATTTGAATTACCGCCAGAAGCTTTGGGACATCTGGGGCGGACAGGACAAGGCGGTTGATGTGCTGGCGCGCATCGTGC
>JAJXXI010000579.1 GCA_021781185.1 bacterium | reverse complement strand
TCATGCCCCTTCGCACCAGTTGGTATCAATTTCTACTTGGCCCTGATCGAGGAAAATCGTCACCCGGCGCCATTGCGCAACGCGTAGTCGCAGGCTTGGGCCAGTTTGCTGCCCGGCGCGATCTGCTGGCGGATTTCCCGGAGGCGGGTGTGCAGGGTCTGCATCAGCGGGGCGCTCTTTTCCTGGCGCAACGCTTTGCGTGCCGCCGTGTCCAAACCCTGTTCGCGCGCGGCTTCTGCCAACAACAGCTGCGTCTGGTCGGGCGAAAGTTTTTCGCCCTTGGTTCCCCAGATAGATGTCCTCATACTTCAAACTCCGCCACAACCGTTCCAAAACCGGTTGTCCATCCACCGCCCGCGTCCGTCCATGCTCACCCGCACCCCGGCTGCCTCCACCGCCCCAAGGTAGTCGGCGGAGGTAAACTGCGCGCCCTGATCGGTGTTGGCGATCAACGGCGGTTGGTTTCGCGCCACGTCAGTTGGGCAAACGCCAGCACGAGGAAGTGTTCATTCATAAGCGGGGAGTTTGCGGACGCGGCGGTTGCCGTGGTAACGGGCGACACCCTTGTCGAACTCGTATTGGGGGGAGGAAGTCGAGGCGTTGGGCGAAGACGGTGCGACCTTCGTTCATCAGGTGGAAAACCGCAGGAATGCGGGGAGCCACCCTCAAGGAATTGCCGCAGAATTGAAATCGAAAAATGACCAGACAGCGGTTTTATCCTGTTTTACAATGGCGAAATCGTTGTCAGCAAAAACTAAACCGGACAGCAGTGATCTGAAAATTTTGCCGGCGGATGAAATATTTGGAACGCGTGGCATTCGTCCCGCCACACTTCCGGCTTTTTAATCCATCTGGTTTCCTCTTTAATGGCGCCATGATTACGCGCTATTCGCGCCCCGAGATGCGGGCGATTTGGACCGACGAAAACAAACTCAAGATCTGGCTGCAAATCGAATTGCTCGCCAGCGAGGCTCTCGTCAAGGAAGGCGTCGTGCCGGCGAAGGATTTCAAGAAGATCAAAGCCGGCTGCGACCAGTGGTTCACCAATCTGCCCGGCCTCGTCGCCCGCCAGAAGGAACTGGAAAAGGTGCTGAACCATGACGTCATCGCCTTCACCACTGCCATCGCGGAAAAGATCAATGACGACGCCAGCCGCTGGTTTCATTTCGGTCTCACCAGCAGCGACGTGGGCGATACCTGTTACGCCGTGCAGATGCAGCAGAGCGCGAACATTCTTATCGCCGATGTGCTGAACCTGTTGCCCGTCATCGCCCGGCGCGCCAAGGAACACAAGTTCACGCCCTGCATGGGGCGCAGTCATGGCATCCATGGCGAACCGACGACGTTTGGTTTGAAGATGGCACTGATGTATGACGAATTCGTCCGTGCGCTGCGCCGGCTGGAGGTGGTGCGCGAAGTTGTTTCTGTCGGCAAACTTTCCGGGGCCGTCGGCACCAGCGCGCACCTGTCGCCGCGTGTCGAAGCTTGCGTTTGCAAAAAACTGGGTGTGCAACCAGCGCCCATTGCGACGCAAGTGATTCAGCGCGATATCCACGCCGAATTTCAACTCGCGATGGCCCTCGTCGGTGCGAGCATTGAACGCTGGGCGGTGGAGTTCCGCCACCTGCAACGCACCGAAGTGCTCGAAGCCGAGGAGCCATTCACCAAAGGTCAGAAGGGCAGCAGCGCCATGCCGCATAAGCGCAATCCCATCACTTGGGAACGTCTCACCGGCCTGGCCCGCGTCCTGCGTGGCAACGCGATGGCGTCACTTGAAAATGTCGCCCTCTGGCACGAGCGCGACATCAGTCACAGCAGCGTTGAGCGCATCATCTTCCCCGATTCCTGCACGCTGCTCGATTACATGTTCGGCCTGCTCACGCGCCTGATGGACGGCATCGTCGTCTATCCGGCCAACATGAAGAAAAATCTGGGCCTCTCGCTCGGCATGTGGAACAGCCAGACCGTCCTGCTTGCGCTGATTCGCAAGGGCCTCACCCGCGAAGCCGCCTACAAACTCGTCCAAGACAACGCCATGAAAACCTGGGAAGTCAAACACGCCGGCCGTGACGACGCGGATTTCCTCGAAGTCCTGAAAGCCGATCCCGAAGTGGCGAAATATTTCAAGAAGGGCGAACTCGAAAAACTCTGCTCGCTGGATTTCCATTTCAAGGAAGTGAACAACCGGTTCAAGAAGCTGGGGCTGTGAACTGGTGACTTGTTTGCAGTCGGTCAAGAGGCTAATTTCATTAACGTGAGTGCGCCGCAAGAAATTTCCGAATCGCGCCAGCGCCGGCTCGCACTTGCTCGTCAGGCGTTCAGGGAGTTTTATGCGCAATGCTTCTGGTCGTCTGATCCGGAACATCAGGTGGTGGAAGCAGATCTACCGTGGATAATCCGCAATCTCCGCCAAAATGGTGGGCACCGGGGTTATCGCGTCGTTGCTGAATTATGCCGCTAGGAAATTTCGAACGTGAAGTGCTGCGCGTGCTGGCGGCCAATCGCAATCCCGACAGTTTTATCGGCGGGGCCACGGTGCTGCATCAGGCGGAGGATTCCCCGCGTCGTTCCCAAGACGTGGATGTATTTCACAACGCGCCGGAGTTGCTGCTGGCGGCTTACGAGGCGGACGTGGCGGCGCTGCAAAAAGCCGGATTTCAGGTCGTGCCGGCCGGGCGCGTCCAACCGGAGTTCCGCCGCGCAATCGTCGCGCGGGGTGGCCAGCAGACCAAAATTGAATGGGTGCAGGACACGATGTTCCGGTTTTTCCCGATTGAACCAGATGCGGAACTGGGCTGGCGGCTGAATTTTTGGGATGCCGCCACCAACAAGGTTTTAGCCATGGCCGGGCGGCAGAAAATCCGCGATTTTCTCGACACTTTGTTTCTCCATGAGCAACACCTGCATCTGGCCGCGTTGGTTTGGGCGGCAGCAGGCAAAGACCCGGGCTTGACGCCGGAATTCATTCTAGATTGGGCGCTTCGGGGAAATCAATTCCGCCCGGAAGACTTGGTGGATGTGCGGCTTGAAAAACCGTTTAACTTTGTCGCAATGAAGGAACGGTGGATTGGCATTGTCCATGAATCACGCGCCTTGGTTGAGCGCCTGCCCGCCGCCGAACTGGGCTGCTTGTATCTCGATGCGGCGGGGCAACCCGTCTGCCCCGATCCCGCGTCACCGGAATTCCCGCAACTCACGCGCCACTACGGCAGCTTAAAAGGCGCCTGGCCGCGCATTGTGGGAAGCTAAAGCCCGCATCGTCATGACAGGACAGTTCAAGAAAGTCGAACTAGAGAAGCTTTGCTCGCTCGAATTCCATTTCAAGGAAGTGAACAACCGGTTTGAAAAACTGGGATTGTGATGCAATAGCCTCGATGATTCCCAAAACTGACAATGCGCTGAAAGCTTGACCCGTTCAGCGCATTCGTCGCTTTTGGGTGTCGGTTTTCTAATTTGAGTCGGAGCAATGCTTCAGGCTTGGTCGCCAGCACGGGCGGGGAGACGTCGGGGACTTCCAGCAGGCGCGGGTTGCGGAAACGGTGACACAGCGGACTTGGAAGCCTGCGCTGCGGTGCGGTGTCAGTCATCTCGCCGCGTGCCAGAGATATGCAACTCAATTCGATTTTGCCTTGACCGCCGCAACTAAAAGCGGTTTTTATTCTGAGAATGAGAAGATTGAATTTTTCTGTTTTTCGCAAAGGGCTTCATTTCAGCCTCGTTGCCCCGGTCGCCGCCCTCTGGCTGACTGTTGCGATTGTCGCACAGGCGCAGCCGGTCATTCAAAGCGTCTTATACAATTTCGCCGGCCAGCCTGACGGCGCAAGCCCATATGGACCCGTGGTGCTCGGCTCGAACCATGCCCTCTACGGAACCACCAAAAGCGGCGGCCCAAGCGGATACGGAACGGTGTTCAAGGTCAACCGGGATGGAACCGGTTACTTGGTGTTGCACAGCTTTACCAATTCTCCCGACGGTGCCAATCCCTATGCGGGCTTGATTCAAGCCAGCGACGGAATGCTCTACGGGACGACTTATGCCGGCGGTGCGTATGGCTTCGGCATGGTGTTTAAGATTGGTCCGTTTGGAAGCGATTATACGATCATTCACAGCTTTACCAACAACCCCGACGGCGCACGTCCGTATGCGGCTTTGATGCAAGGAAACGACGGCGCGCTCTATGGAACAACCTATGTCGGTGGCGCAAATAATTATGGTGCCGCTTTCAGAATGAATCTAGACGGCGGCGGCTTTCAAATTTTGCACACCTTCACCAATTCTCCTGACGGGGCAGATCCCGTGGGCAGATTGCTGCAAGCCAGCGATGGCATGATCTATGGGACTACGGAAGCAGGTGGCGATGGCGTGAGCCCATTGGGAACGGTGTTTAAGATGAGCACGAACGGCAGCGATTACGCCGTGCTGCACTCATTTAACTTCGGCGGATCCGATGGCATTCTTCCCGAGGCGGGGTTAATCCAGGGCAGCGACGGAGCGCTCTATGGAACCGCCGCCAACGCCCGCTTTTCAGGTGGAGGTAGCAGTGGGTTTGGCACGATATTCATGATCAATACCAACGGTGGCGGCTTCACTGTGTTACATTCATTTGCCGGCAATCCAGATGGCTCGATTCCTTTCGGCGAATTGGCTCAAGGCGTTGGCAATGTGCTCTACGGGACGACTTATAGCGGTGGCACAATGGACCACGGAACGGTGTTTAAGATCAATCCCGACGGCGGCGGTTACAATGTTTTGTTTAATTTCGGGCTCTCGTCCGGCGCTTCTCCTTATTCAGGGCTGGTGCAGGGTCCCTCTTCGGATACGAATGGCGTGCTGTATGGAACAACGTTCACCGGCGGCGCGCAAAATACCAGCGGCGGCACCGTCTTCGCGTTGATCGTCAATCCGGCGCTCTCCATCATGCCGGTCACCAGCC
>JAJXXI010000740.1 GCA_021781185.1 bacterium | reverse complement strand
CGGTCGTCGGCGGGGTTTTTCTCCAGATGCTTTATAACCGGGAAGTCTGGCATAAGTATGCCGCGCGCGACAAAACCAAGGCGTCAAACTGGGCGCCGTTGCCCCAGCCGCCCAAGATCACCGTGGTTGTTCCGGCGGCCGACCGGCACCCGGCCCTCTGGCGATATACCACCACTGCGCCGGCGGGCGGCTGGATGAAACCGGATTTCGATGCTGCCTCTTGGAAACAGGGAAGAAGCGGATTTGGCACGACGGAAACCCCGGGGGCAATTGTCGGCACCACTTGGAATTCCGATGACATCTGGCTGCGGCGGGAGGTGACCTTGCCGGCGGAAAAATTCCACCACCTGCTCGCCTGGTTTTATCATGACGAAGATGCCGAGGTTTACATCAACGGGGTGCTCGCGCTCAAGGCCAACGGTTATATCACCAGCTATGATACCTTTTCCCTGACACCGGAAGGCCGGGCAGCGCTCAAGCCGGGCGCTAATTTGATTGCCATCCACTGTCATCAAACCGGTGGCGGTCAATACGTGGATTTTGGGTTGGTGGAATCAACGCCGGTCACACTGCGTGCGAGCAAGGAATAAAATTTTAACATCAGCGGTTTTGATGTGGTTGGCGGGCGTTATCACTTCAGCGCAGGCGCTTGAAATTCCCTCGGCCGCCGACCTTCCGCCCACTCCCATCGTCACCAATCGTGCGCCGTTGCTGGCCACGCCCTTTGTCGCGCTGCCGCTGGGCAGTGTCCGGCCGCTGGGCTGGCTGCTGACTCAATGTCAGATGCAGCGGGATGGCCTCACCGGCAATGCCGAGGCTGTTTACGCCAGCGATCTGGGCACCAACAGCGGCTGGCTGGGCGGCACCGGTGACAACTGGGAGCGCAGCCCTTATTACTACAAAGGGCTCATCCCGCTGGCCTATGTGTTGAACGACGCCGGTCTTAAACAAAAGGCGCAAAAGTGGATGGACTGGCTCCTCGATCATCAAGGTTCCGATGGATACATCGGGCCGGTTTCCAACAACGACTGGTGGCCGCGCATGGTCGCCACTTACGCGTTGCGCGATTACTATGAAGCCACCGCCGATCCGCGGGTTCCGACGGTGTTGAGCAATTACTTCCATTACATGCTCATCAACCTGCCGGCCCGCCCGCTGTCGGAGTGGGGCAAGGCGCGGGCCGGTGATGAGATGGATACCGTTCTCTGGCTCTACAACCGGAATGGCGACACCAATCTGCTGACCCTGGTGAAGCTGCTGCACCAGCAGGCCTATGACTGGGCCGGCATCTTTACGAGCAACAACTTCAATCTCTTTGGCACCGATTTTCAACCCAAGCACAACGTGAACGTCGAACAGGCGCTCAAGATGCCGGAGGTTTATTATCAGCTTTCAGACAATCCGGATGACTATAAATCGCTGGCGCTGGGTTTGGA
The DNA here is from genome assembly GCA_021781185.1 of bacterium. GTDB lineage: Bacteria > Verrucomicrobiota > Verrucomicrobiia > Limisphaerales > UBA11358 > UBA11358. Next base: position 3,503 of record JAJXXI010000740.1, on the reverse strand, counting down.
CAACTTGATGCGGGAAAACGGACTGTCCTGCGGCATCAACAGCGGCACGGAATTTCTCTCCGGCAACTCGAGCATTCAGGGCGTGGAATTGTGCGCGATCGTGGAGGCGATGCTGAGTCTTGAGACTGGCATCCGCGTGACGGGCGATCCCGTGCTGGCGGACCGGCTGGAAACCATTTCGTTTAACGCGCTGCCTGCGGCGCTGGCCAATCACATCAAAGCCATCCAATACTACACGCTGCCGAATAACGTGATTGCGGTCTATGGCGGGCATGGCTTCAACCAGGATTATCCCGATGCCACGTTGCCGGGCCCGGATTCCGGCTATCCGTGCTGTCGTTATAATTTCCACATGGGCTGGCCCAAGTTCGTCCAAAACGCCTGGGCGGCCACGGCGGGCGGTGGACTGGCGCTGATCGCCTACGGGCCGACGGTCGTGAACGCGATGCGTGGCGGCGAGCAGGTGCAGATTACCGAAGACACCGGCTATCCGTTTGAAGAACAAGTGCGGCTGCATATTTCCGTCAGCAACGCCGTGGCGTTTCCGCTGGAATTGCGCATCCCCGACTGGTGTAGCAACGCCACGGTCACGGTCAATGGCCAGCTCCAAAGTGGCGTTGCAGCGGCCACTTTCTTTCGCATCCAGCGGACCTGGAGCAACGGCGATCAGGTCATAGTCAATCTGCCCATGCCCATTCAAACCCGGACCGGGCCCAGCCGGTCCGTCGCCATCAATCGCGGGCCGGTGGTGTATTCGTTGAAAATCGGCGAACAATGGACGGTCCGCACGCCGGATCCGCTGGGGCTCGGTTTTGATGAGTTTGAAATTCATCCCACCACGCCGTGGAATTACGCGTTGAAACTGGATCCGGCCAACCCTGCCGCGTCGTTGACGTTCACCAATTTTGCGACGCCGACGAATCCGTTTGATCCGGCGGAACCTTCCGTTGAATTGACGGCCCAGGCGCGACAATTGCCGGACTGGACCATCGGCTGGCGCGGCACCCACGCGTTCGAACCGCCCGTCAGTCCGGTCACCTCGACCAACCCGTTGGAACCCGTCACGTTGGTGCCGTTTGGCGCGCAACACATGCGCATCAGTTGGTTTCCGTATCTGGGAACGCCCGCGCCCACGGCCGGATCTTTCTCTGAAAATTTTGACCCGACCTGGAGCCAACGGTGGACGGTTTTTGGCGGAAACTGGTCGGCCCGCAACGGAATGTTGAGCACCGTGCCGGCCTCGCCCAATGGGGCCAAGGCGCTGGCGATGGCGACGGCATTCACTAATTTCACTTACGAGGCGGATGTTTCGGTCGGCCCCGTCGGCAATGCCGGCCTGATTTTCCGGGTCAGCCAGCCGGACATTGGCGCGGATGCTTACTGCGGTTATTACGTCGGCATCAGCGCCGCCGATTCCCAGCTTCAATTCGGCTACGCCAGCAACGGCTGGTATTCGGTCACCAACGTGCCGATGACTTTTGCGGCGAGCACATTTTATCATCTCAAGGTGCAGGCCCGGGGTTCGCGGATCCGCATCTTTGTCACCGACACCAACCAACCGGTGGTGGATCTGCGCGACGGCACGTTTGCCAGCGGCATGCTGGGCGTGCGGGATTATTGCACGGACGGCAACCAGTCGCTGTCGAGCTTCACGCATCTGGTGGCAACCGAATTCCCGCCGGCATCCGCTGGTGGTGCGCGGGCCTGGTATCCGTTCGAGAACAACGCACTGGATGCCAGCGGCAATGGCAATGACGGCTCGATTTCCGGAAACGTGCAATTTGTGGCGGGGAAACTGGGCGCGCAGGCGGCGCATTTTGACGGCGGCACCAACACCTTCATCACCATCCCGCTTTCGGTGAGCAACAGTTTCACCATCGGCTTCTGGGTCAAAACCACCGCGACCGGCGGCACCGGCCAATGGTATGATGGTAAGGGCTTGGTGGATGGTGAAGTTTCCGGCGTGGCAAACGATTTTGGCGTCACGTTGGTGGGAGCGGACGCCGCCTTTGGGGTGGGGAATCCGGACACGACGATCGTCACCACTGATCCGATCAACGACGGAAGCTGGCATCACGTTGCCGCCACGCGTGATTCGGTCAGCGGCCAGATGAGCCTGTATCTGGATGGCAATCTTCAAGCCACCGGACCGGGACCGCCAGGAACCCGAACCGCTCCGCCCGGCCTGCACATCGGCAGCGTGCAGACGGGAGTGGCGGGAGGTTTTTTCGCGGGCACCATTGATGATGTGCAACTTTTTGACCGGGTGTTCAGTGCTGCCGAAATTCCGACGCTGATGAACCACCCGCCCGGTTTAGCGCCGGTTTCCGATGCCAACATTCTTGCAGGGAGGACGCTTTTGATCACCAACACCGCCAGCGACGTTGATTGGCCCGCGCAAACCCTGACGTTCAGCCTGTTGAATCCGCCCGCCGCCGCGACCATGCTCTCAACGAACGGACTGATCGAGTGGCGGCCCCGCATCACCCAATCTGGCGCAACCTATCCGTTCACCGTGCAGGTGGCCGACAACGGCACGCCGGGGATGATGGCCACGCAACATTTTTCCGTTACCGTGACGGCTCCGGACCAGCCGGCCATTCTGGCTCCACAATTTCGTGGCGGCCGGTTCACCATGCAGGTTAACGGCGATGCGGGACCGGATTATCAAGTTTATGTCTCGACGAATCTGAACGCTGGTCCGGAGGTTTGGAAATGGTTGATGACCACCAGCCCGCTCGTGCTGCCATTTGAGTTTAAGGATTTGGCGGCGGATTGCGGCCAGAAATTTTACCGCATTTTACTCGGCCCCTGATGTAAGAACATTTTGAATGATTGCTGCCAGCAAAAAAATTACCGGCAAATGCCCAAAGCGCTTGATTGCGATGCGTCCGCCAAACAGTTGGCTTCCGGCGGTGGCCGGTCATCAAATGAAGTTCATTGGGCTGATGCTGCTGGCCATTATGGGCTGCTTATCAGGGCTGGCTTCCGGGGCCGGAATTACCTGGCCGTCGAACCAGTTGCTGCCGACTTTTTCGCAACCGACGCCAGTCATTGACACCATTGATGTCAGTTCGGCCAGCGGCCCGGAATACGACCTGTTTGCCTCGCTCGAAGGGCTGGTGAATCGCACCCAGCCGCGGGTCGTTTGCGTGAGCACGGGGAATGGGGAAGGTGAATACACCTGGGTGACGCTTCATAATTTGTCCCCCAACTTGATCAATGGTTACAGCGCCCTTCTCAAATACCGGACCAACTTCACCGGGCTGGTGGTCACCGACCCGGCCCAGCCGGACACGCTAAATCTGGCAACCACCATTGCCGGCGTGAAGAATGAACTGATTTGCGACCCCAGCCTGCTGCCAACCTTGACGAACGCGCCTTACAGCCTTCCGGTGGTTGACGATTTGCGCGGGCAGTTTTCCAACAACTATCAGGTGTATAATTATCTTTATTCGAACTACTGGTCACGATGCACGCACCGGCTCATGGCCGGTCTGGAA
>JAJXXI010000411.1 GCA_021781185.1 bacterium | reverse complement strand
GCGGCGGCGGAACAGAAGAAATGGTCGGTGACGCGGGCGGCATATTTCTCGGCGGCGGTGAAGATGAAATTCGCGGGCGTGCCCTGAAACGGTCCGAACGACGGGCCGTGAATGTGGTGAATGATCACAGGCACGCCGGCGCGTTTGGCGGCGAGGCGCCCCAGAATGCCCGCCTTGCCGCTGTGCGTGTGGACGAGATCGGGCTTTTGCCCGCGCAGCAGTTTTTCCAGTTGGCGCAGGGCAATGAAATCGTTCAGCGGATGAACCGGCCGGACGAGTTCGGGAACCAGGGCAAAATCATTTTCGTCGTGGGAGAAAATGTTTCGCGCCTCGCTTTCAAGCGAGCCTTCCGGGCCGAGAGTCGGCCCGGAGATCAGTTTCACTTCCAAGCCCGGTTTCTGGCGCAGTCCGCGAATGGTCGCGAGGGTGTTTTCCTGCGCGCCGCCGATGACGAGCCGGGTGATGATGTGGGTGACGCGCATGGCGCGCTATTTTTTCTGGAGCTGGGCGAGGCGTTCGCGGACTTTCGGGATTTCCACGGCATTGGTCGGCGCGTGGGCGAGGAACAGTTCGTAGTTGTGAACCGCCTCGTTTGTCTCGTGCTGCCGCCACGCGACTTCGGCCAGTCCGTAGGCAACCTGGGGCGAATTGGTGTAGATGGTTTGCAGGGCAAGATAGTCCGCGCGGGCCTTGTCCAACTGGTTCTCCCGGAGATAGGCGAGGGCGCGGTTGAAGCGGGCGTTGGGATCGTTGGTGGAGATGTCAAGCACGCGGGTCAGGGCGCTGATGGCCTGATCGTAGTTGCTCAGCTGGAGGCTGGCGTAGCCTTTGCCAAACAGCCATTCCGGTGCGTTAGGCGTGCGGACGAGCTGCTGGTTGATCAGGTGAAGGGCGTTCGTGTAAAGTCCGCGTCCAAAAAAGACTTGGGCGGCGGAGGCCACGAGGTTGGTGTCATCTGGGTGGCGGGCGAGCTCCCGTTCGACCAGTCCCACGCCGCGAGACACCTCGTTTTTCTGGAAATAAGCGTAGGCGGCCAGCATGTTCAGGCTGCTGGAATTCGTTTCATCCAGGCCAAAGCGTTTGGGCTGGCTCAATGGGCCATGCAGGGCTTCGAGCGCCCGGTCGGGCAGACGGTTGTAGAGGTAGATTTGGGCCAGCCAGAACCGCACGGGAAGGCTGTCCGGCACCAGTTCGCGGAGACGGGTGAACGGCTCCACGGACTGCCGCATCAGGCCGCTCCGGGCGATCAGCACGCTGTTTACATAGAGAAAGCTGGGCTCATCAAACGGACCGTTGGCGTTCAGCACGGCATTCCAGTTCCGGGATTTGCCGAACTCGTCGGTGTTGACCCGTTCAGGATCAATGGTGGCCGGAGTGCCCGCCTGGAGTGTGTGGTTGAAATCCAGGTTGATGGCGGCAACGACATTGTCCGGATTGATTTTCAAGGCGTTGGTGAAGCATTCCGCCGCCGCCGGCAACTGGCCGTCGCGTTGCAGCGCCACGCCCCACCAGTCCAGCGAGCGCGAGTAAAGCCCGCCCACAAAGACGGCGTTGGGGTTCACTTCGGCCTGCCCGTGCAGGCGTCCGATCAGCCATTTGAGGGGATTGGTCGGGGGCTTCTGCCTGGCCGGGGCAATGGCTTTTTCGATCCGGGGGAACTCCTGTTCGCCGGCCTGTTTCCAGAAATCCTGGTTCTCGGCGATCAGACGGGTGGACAACGGCGGCGGGAGCAGCGTGCTGTCCGGCAGTTTTTTCATCTCATAAACCAGTCCGTGCGGCTCTTGGTAGAACAATTCAAAATAATACCCAAAGCTGGGATTGAGGTAGCAGAGGGTGTTGCTTTGGGCGACCTCGTTCAACACGCTCAGGATGCCGAGCTGCTTCACTTCCGCCATCTTCTGGTCGCCGGGGATGGCCGGCCATTTGTCCGGGGCTTTGGCGTGGAGATAATGGAAATACGGCGCCCAGTTCAAGGACTGGGTGTCCACCACCAGAAAATCCTTTGCGCGCCCGGTGCGGGCGAGTTCCTCCTGCACCAGCAGGCCCCGGGCTTGCGGGCTGGCGGCAATGCCGACACTGTCGTTCAGCAGAATGCCGCCGGACTTGGGCAGCAGTCCCACGACTTGTTTCGCATAGCGCGCCAGCGTGTTGTCGTTGCAGGCCCGGATGAGCGGGAGGTTTTTATACATCAGCGTCAATGCCACGAAGCATGCCAGGGCGTAGGTTCCCCAGTGAATGAGCGGTCTGAAGATGCCGTCCAGCGCCTTGGGCAGCGCCGTGTCGGGCCGCGGATTCCGGCGGCTGGGCACGGCGCGCTTGCCGAACACCAGCAGGAAATAACCGCAGTAATAGCCCAGCGCCAGCGCGGACAGGTAATAAAACGTCAGGGCCGGATAGCCCATCGCCAGCTCAGCCGGGCTGAACGGCGGATCAAACATGAGCCACATGCACACCCCGAAAATCACCGCGTGAATGAAATGAAACATCTGGCCCGCCAGCAGTTTGCCGGCGTGGCTGGAATCGCCGAAGCTGGCGCTCCAGCGGATGGCCATCACCAGCAGCGGCAGAAACACCGTCACCGCCATCAGCAGCAGATTGTGCTGCACCGGCCCAACGGTGATGGCTTGGATCACCTGCCAGTCCAGTTGCCAGGCCGGCTTGAGCATTTGCCAGAAGGTCATGTGAACTTCGCTGGAGAAAATTCCCACGGCGGGCAGCAGCAGGAAAAGCAGCAGGCCGGCCAGTCCGCTCAACAGCATGCGGCCCAGAAAACGAAGGTTGAAAAATTCCAGTCCCTTCAGCCAGATGATGGCGGTGATGAACAGGGGCAGAAAACCGATCATCCCCCAGTTTTCCGTCATGCCCATGCCGAAAAGCAGCGCCGCCAGCGTCAGCCGGCCCGGGCGTTCGTCCAGCCGGAATTCCAGCAGCAGCCAGAGAATGGCGGCGAACAGCAGGATGTCCACGGATTCGGCGGAGAAGCTGGTGGCAAATTTCCAGAAGCCGAACTCCATGCCGAACATCACCACTGCAAACAGCGGCGGAAACCACGCGTTGCGCGTGGTCAGATAGGCGAAGTCGCTCCGTTCCCGCAACCGCTGCGCCTCGGTGCGGTCCTGCGGGAGAATCGCCACCGAGCGGGCCAGCAACACCAGCGTCAACGCCGCGCACAGCGCGGAAAACAGGTTCAGCGCCAGCGGAACCAAGGAGGCCGGCAGCACCCGGAACGGGGCGGTGACCAGGAACATCAACGGCTGATAAAGCGTCGGCTGCCAAAGCAGCCCGGAAACCTGGGCCACGGGCATGAGGTTGGCCAGCGTCACCCAATGGTTCAGCGTGGCGAGATACACCAGCAGCATGGCCCCGCCCAGAATCCAGGGGAGGCGGCGCGTGGTGAAGGATTGATTCGGGCCGGTCTGAGTTTCTTTAGGCATCTGAATGATTTAGTTGAGTGCAAGAACCGCGTTTTGGCAAGTTCAGTTTCTTCGGCGCAGGTCGGCCACGCACTCGACGTGCTGCGTCTGGGGGAACATGTCCAGCGGCTGAACCTGCACCAGTTCAAAGACACCGTCCGCGCAAAGAATGTTCAAATCCCGCGCCATCGTCGCCGGATGACACGAAACGTAAATCACCTGCGCGGGCCGTGTGGTGCGCAGCAGTTCCAGCGTCCCCGGCCGGCAGCCTTTGCGCGGCGGATCCAGTAGCACCGCCGTCTGCCCCGGCGGAAATTTTTTCACCAGCTCCGGCAAAACCTCCTCCACCTGGGCCGCCACAAACTCGCCGTTGGTGATGCCGCGGGCCGCCGCGTTTTGCCGGGCCGCCGCGATGGCCAGCCGGTCGTATTCCACGCCCGTGAAGGAATCCACCACGCCCGCCGCCTCGATGCCGAAGAAGCCCACCCCGCAATAAAGATCAATCAGATGCCGCGAACCACCCGCCTTCAGAAAATGGCCGACGGTTTCGACGAGTTTTGGCAGCAGGAAAAAATTGTTTTGGAAGAACGAATCGCGCGGCACCTCCCAGCCTTCCGGCTGCACGCGCAGCACCACCTTGAGGCCGCCCTTGTGCGGCGGATGCGCGCGGACTTCCGTGATCTGCCCGTTCAGCGACGGCTCGGCAATCTTGCATTCCGTGATGTCCTCCACGAACTTGTTGTCCGTGCGGATGAAGCCGATCTCCAGCCTCTTTGCCGGGCCGTTCCACTGGCTGCGGATCATGATGCGGTTCCGGTAGCCGTAGGGCTGCGGACAGCCGATGACCGGGGCGACGACCTCGCGGGAAATCCTGCCCACGCGCTCGAACAGGTCCGCGATCTGTTTTTGCTTCAGCCGCAACTGTTCCGGGTAGGTGATGTGCTGATACTGGCAGCCGCCGCACGCGCCGAAATATCTGCATGGCGGTTCCACGCGTTCCGACGCGGGCGTCAGCACCTGTAGCAGCCGGGCGCGGGCGAATTTTTTTTTCATCTCCGTGACTTCCGCCTCGACGGTTTCACCGGTCAGGACGAACGGCACGAACACCACCAACTCATCAATCCTCGCCACGCCTTCGCCGCCGAACGCGATGTCGTGGATGGTCAGTTTTATTTTATCGCCAAGTTTAAGGGACACGCGCACAGGATGGCAGCGACCACGCAAGGGTGGCAAGCGGTGAATCATGCATGGCACCGATAAAAGGTGCGCCTGGACGCTGTTTAAGATGGAAGGCGGCCTGTCCCACCCTGCATCCGGCTCATGCCGGAATCGTTCCGCAGGCGTGGATGCCCGCGCTGCGTTCCCGCCGGACAATGCCAATAACAGCCTCAAGCCGCCCCTCCTGCTTTGCAGAAACCTCAAAACAAAAAACACGCTGAACCGGGTCCAGCGCGCCATGCAAGGTTCGGAGCGGTTGTGTCAGTCGGCCACCAGGCTGGCCGGATTGCTCCAGTCGCTTTGGCCGGCGGTGC
>JAJXXI010000520.1 GCA_021781185.1 bacterium | reverse complement strand
CTGCTCCTCTTCGCCATTCTGCAACCCGATGAGCCGGGTCACGGCCTGGTTGAAATACAGTATCCGCCCCTGTTCATCCACCACCAGCACGCCGTCTTCGATGGTGTTGAAAAGGGTCTCCAGAAAACTGCGTTCGCGCGCCAGACGTTGGACAACGGTTTGCAGTCCTTCGGTGTCAAGTCGCCCAATGCGGCCGAGCACTTTGTCGAGGAAACTGGATTTCGGCATCGCCATCGGATGAAATTAATAATAAGCGAGTGGCAAAATGGCACAATTAATCATCCCGTCAAGCCAAAGAGGCGAGTTCACATGGCGCAGTTTTGTTTCGGGTTATCGGTGGACTGGAACTGGAGTTTTGCGGGCATTGATCATAAACCTTTTGCAAAAACATAGATGGCGGCCAGACAGATGAAGAAAAGCAGTGATATGGTGAAGGCAGCCGAAAAATGGCCAAACAACAGGCAGCAGGCAATGCCGGCGATCACCAGTTGGAACGTCAGGAGGGCAAAGATGTCGTAGTGGCTCCAGTCTTGGTAATGCGCGACCTTGTAAATGCACCCCACGACCAGCGCCGGCAGGATCAGGGCGCGTCCGCCCATGGGCAGATAGGTTGCCACCACCCAGATGCTCGCGCCCTCAATCAGAGAAGCGACGATGGCGATGGCCAGTTCCCTGCCGAAGCTCAGCAATTCAAGGTCGTTTTCAATCAGGCTGAAAAAGATGTTGAGCGACACGAGGGCCGCGGTCAGCGACAGGAAGGCCAAGCCCGAGAACATTAAAATTTGGATTGCATGATGCACGACTTGATTTATTCCGCATCTGCCCTACTTTGTTCGACTCGATTTATGGAATTGAACAATGAAGAAATCCGCCGGTATTCGCGGCATCTGATTCTGCCGGAAGTCGGCCTGTCTGGCCAAAAGAAAATCAAGGGGACGAGCGTCCTGTGCATTGGTGCGGGCGGGCTCGGCTCGCCCATCGCGATGTATCTGGCCGCCGCCGGCATCGGCAAGATCGGCATCGTGGATTTCGACACGGTGGATTATTCCAACCTGCAACGACAGATTCTCCACACGGACGCCGACGTGGGCCGCTCCAAGGCCGAATCGGCCAAGGAAACCATCCGCGGCATCAACCCGAACTGCGAGGTCGTCATTCACAACACCCGCATTTCTTCGGAGAACGCGCTCGAACTCATCCGCCCCTACGACATCGTCGTGGACGGCACGGACAATTTCCCGACGCGCTATCTGACGAATGACGCCTGCGTTTTGCTGAAGAAGCCCAATGTCTATGGCTCAATCTTCCGATTTGAAGGCCAGGCCAGCGTCTTTGCGCCGCATCTGGGCGGACCGTGCTATCGCTGTCTGTATCCCGAACCGCCGCCGCCCGGCATGGTGCCGAGCTGCGCGGAAGGCGGTGTGCTCGGCGTGCTACCCGGCATCATCGGCTGCATCCAGGCCACGGAAATCCTCAAGCTCGCGCTCGGCAAGGGCCACTCCCTCACTGGCCGGCTGGTGTTGTTCAACGCGCTGGACATGAAGTTCCGCGAATTGAAATTACGCCGTGATCCACAGTGTCCGATCTGCGGTGATCATCCGACGATCAAGGAATTGATTGATTACGAGACGTTCTGCGGCATTGTCCCCGAACCGGAAAACACCGGCAATCCGGACGAAGTCACCGTGCAGGACATGAAGCGGGCGCTGGACAACCCCGGCCTCAACATCAAGGTTGTGGACGTGCGCGAGCCGGACGAATACGAGATCGCCAAGGTGGATGGCGTGCCGCTGCTGCCATTGAGCCAGCTCCAGCAGCGCTTCGCTGAACTCGACCCAAACACGCAGTATTACCTGCATTGCAAGGTGGGCATGCGCTCGTTGCAGGCGTTGAACTTTTTGCGCCAGCAGGGCTTCAAATACGTGAAGAGCGTGAAAGGTGGCATCAACGCCTGGTCGGAGGAAATTGACCGCAGCGTGCCGCGTTACTGACCGCGTAGTTTTTTCAAGGCCGCAAGAGCCGCGTCGCTCTCGGCGGCTTTTTTGCTTTTTCCGTGACCACGCGCGAGCTCCGCGCCGGCGTGGCTGACCGCGCATTCAAAATTGCGGTCGTGGTCTGGGCCCTCGGCGGAAATCAACTGGTAAAGCGGCGCATCCGGCGATTTGGACTGTAGCAGTTCCTGCAATTCACCCTTCGGATTTTCAATGCCCGCCGGCTCGTTCAACGTGCTGAAGTCCGCGCTGAATTCCCGCAAAATAAATTCCCGCGCCACCTCAAATCCGCCGTCGAGAAAAATTGCGCCCAGCAACGATTCAAAGGCGTCGGCCAAGGTGGAAGCCCGCTCGCGCCCGCCGGTATTCTCCTCGCCCCGGCTCAAAATGAGATGCGCGCCCAGTTCAATCGCCCGGGCATGCGCCGCCAGCGCCCCGGCGTTGACCAGTCGGGCGCGTGATTTGGTGAGCAAGCCTTCATCGGCCTCGGGAAATTTTTCGTAGAGCTCGCGGGAAAGCACCAGGCTCAGCACGGAATCCCCCAGAAACTCCAGCCGCTGGTTATGCGACAGGGGATGGTTCTGCTCATGTGAAATGGACGGATGCGTCAGGGCCAGTTGCAGCAGTCCTCCATCGCGGAACTGATGGCTGAGACGGGCTTGAAGTTCGTCGTAGGCAGGCACGGAAATCAACTGGCTGGGGTCGCTGCCTCGACGGGTGGCGGCGCGGTTTCGTTTTCAGCGGCCGGCGTTTCGGTCGCGGACCCTTCGGTTTGGTCCGGCACCACCGGCGTGCCGGCGGCGGGCGAGTTTAGCCCGTGCTCCAGCAATTGCGCCACGTCACGCTGAACCTGCTCAAGCTGGTCGAGGTGCAGATCCGGATCGGCGATGGTGAAAATGTCACCGGTCTTGGGCTGTTCATAAACGAACACCCGCTGGCCTTCGCGCTGAAACTGTTCCTTCACCTTGAGAATGCGCTTGCGTTCAAGCATCACCGCCAGAATATAGGCGGCCGATGCGTAGCGGGGATCGTTTTGTTCGATGACCTTGCGCAAAATGGTTTCGGCGGTTTCCTTTTGAATGGCTTCAACGGGCTGCGCGGGCGGAGCTTCGTATATCCCCTGCCAATGCGAAATGTAGCCGTCGTGGAGGCGGAGATCGCCCGCCTTCCCGGCGCACAGTTCGCAGATGTCCGAGCGGCGCAGTTCCTTCCCCGCTTCAAACAGAATCGTGCGATAGGGCTGTTTGTCGGTAAACGGCTGGCTGCACGCCTCACAGACGTGCGCGCGGGACTGGATGTTCCACTCGTTCATGGGCGCGGAGATTTAAGCACGAAGACGGCGGTTAAACACGCAGAAAATATCGCGGTTTATTTTTCCTTTGCGCCTTCTTCGCCTGAATTTGACGGTGCGTGCGCAACTGGAACCAGCGACGTCGAGCCGTTGAGTTTTTTTACAGGCGGGAAATTCATCCGGCCTATCTCACCAATTCACCACGCAGTCGGTCCGCGTGAACTGTGAGCTTTGCGGCGTGTATTGCTGAAATTCAAGGTCCGTGCCGTCAGGATCTTTGCACCAGCACTGCCATGTCTGGTCGCAGCCCAGTTTTTTGGGCGTCACCGCGACGCCATGCCGCGACAATCTTTCGCGCAACGCGTCCAGGTCTTCCACCTCCAGACAAAAGTGATGAATGTGTTGATGTCCGGTTTCTGCCGCTGCGTCCGTGGAAAAAATTTCCATGAACTGTCCCGGCGCCACTTTAAGGTAGAACCCGAACAGCTTTCCCTCCTTGTGAAATTCAAAATGCGGTTCGAGTCCCAGCACGCCGCAGTAAAAGTCACGACTCCGTTGCAGGTTGCTGGAAAAAATGCAGAGATGCGCCAGGGCTTTGATCATGGTTTGATAAGTGAAAAATGTCAGCCGCAACAGGGTTTATGCAAAACCTCGGCTTCCATTCGCTCAAGGTTCTGCTCATTGGCGGGGACGACGATGTGTTCAACCCGGCCGGCCACTTCTGCGTTCTCGAACATTTGTTCCCAGGACACCAGCGTTCCCTTCGCCGACGGAATCAAGACAATGGTCAATCGAAACTTCGGTTCCGACATGTGTTGAATTACGACCTTTCGTGGCGGGTCAATCTCAGCAAACACACCTTCGTTCGGATAGCAGGTGCCGTTTGGACCGTGCATGATAAAAGACCAGTGCCCGCCGGACTTGAATTCACAGACATGAAACGTGTTGGTAAATCCGGCCGGCCCCCACCAGCGCGCCAGACGTTCCGGCGCAAATGCGGCAAAGACCTGCTCTGCGGTGGCCGGGATGTCACGGGATGTTTTGAAGGTGGTCATCGGTCTTTTCATCTCAGGTGTCTTCAATGAGTTTTAACTGTTTTCATTCGGCCCGACACGGAGTCAAGACTGCCGATTTAAATTCAAATCGTCGCGAAAGACTCCAGGTGCAAACAAGGATTCTGGCGGTCAACCTCAACCGGCCACGGTCTGTTGCATGGTCAGATAAAAGGAAAATAGCGAATTGCTGGTAAAATTAAAAACTATTTGGTTTAAACCATCAGGATTTTCCGCTAATGGCGGTGATTTTCACTGGCAGTTTGACTGACAGTGCCAGTGCGGTTTGGTTGCATGGCATGGGTTCAAGTGGTAAAATATCGGCGGGAAAATAGGTGTGATATTTGGCGCGCGGGTCGGTGGGGTGACTGCCGAGCGGGTCGAACTTGCCGCAGGGATGCTGCCAGACGCCGCAGCGCTGGTTCCAATGAAAACCCAAAGACCAGAGCAACCTTGCCAGACCGGGCTGGCGAGCGGGCGAGACATCCAGCCAAACCCATTTGCCGACGACCTCGGCCAGTTCGTATTGCCTCGGCAACAAAGTCCGCAGGCAATTCAAGACCGCTTCGGTTGACAGTCCACGGTTGGCCTGATGTTTTGAAACCGACGATGGCCGGA
>JAJXXI010000209.1 GCA_021781185.1 bacterium | reverse complement strand
CCGGATGCGGGCGGGAAATCACCACAGCATTCACCAGCACGCCGGCCTCGGCCAGCACCGCGCGACCGGCGGCCACACCAGCCTGCACGGAGGACACGTCGCCCGTCATGGAACAGAACGCTTTGCCGCCCATCGCCATCGCCAGACGGACTTCGAGGAGTTGCACGTCGGAAGTTTTGGCCACGGCGTCGGCGGCCTGAATCAGCGTGGCGACGTTGAACGACTCGATGATGCCCAAAGCGCCGTTCGTTTCCGCCGGCTGCGTGCGGCCCAGCGCGACAAACACGTCGGGATGCAGGTTGGCAATCACGAAGCTGTCAATCAGACAGCCGCCCGCCGCGTCGCAACCCGCTTCAACAGCAGACGTCACCGCCGCCGCGTCGCCGCCGATGAGCACCATGTATTTGCCGGAGCAAATCGAGCGCGACAAAATCAGCCGCACGTTGCCAGCCTTGAGCATGGTGTCCGCCACCTGAAAACCGGCGGCGATGCTCGACAGTTCAATCAATCCAACAGATTTATCGGCCATAAAATTATTTCTCCAAAATGATTTGCTTCTCGGTCACCTCGCGCACGGTGCCGCTCATCGGCGCGTGTAAAATCGCCCCCAGCGCGTTTGGCGCGGGTTCACCGATGATTTGGCCGAAGCTCACGCGATCACCGGTTTTTACTTTGGCCAGGCACGGCGTGCCGGCGCTCTGCTTGAGCGGCAGCACGAGCCGGCTCGCGGAAATTTCCTGACGCACCAAAGGCGCGGGCAGATCGTAATCAAGAACGTGCAGTTTTTTGGCGAGCGTCTTGATCGGCACGCGGCGGCCGTCCGCCATCGCGTGAACTTTCGGATTCATTGGTCCGGTCCACTTCATCTGTTTGGCCCGCATCATGGATTTCGCGTCGTCGCAGGCTTCCTTGGGAAACAATTCTTCCGGGCAGGAATACAGCGTGCAGAGTCCGCAGGAACAGCACATCGCCGCCCACTGGTTGAAATAATCTTCACCTGTGCCGCTGAAGGCGAGCGTGCGCATGACCTGATGCGGCTCGACGGCGTAACCAAGCAGAAAGCGCGGGCAGAATTCCGTGCAGTAACGACATTGATCGCACGCGGACTTGCCAATCTTGGCCTGCATTTTCGCGGGCTTCAACTTGCGCTCAATCGTGTGATGCGTGCGCGGCAAAATGATGACGCCGGTGGTGGTCTTGGTGACGGGCGTGTCGAGGTCGTCTGTCGTGGTGCCCATCATCAAGCCGCCGAGGCAAAGCACCGGATCATCCGTCGAAAGGCCGCCGGCGTATTCGATGCATTCGCGGAGCGAGGTGCCGATGGGCACGCGCAGCGTGCAAGGCGATTTCACCGCGCCGGCGATGGTGAGCGTTTTATGCGTGAGCGGCTTGCCGTCATGCGCGGCGGCAATGTTGACAAACGTTTCAACGTTGTTGACGACGGCACCGACCGCGATGGGAATGCCGCCGGGCGGAATCAATTTGCCCGTGACGTTATAGACCAAATCGTATTCGTCGCCCGCTGGATAATAATCGCCCAGCAACTGGACGCGGACGTTCGTGCCCTGACTCGCGGCTTTGACGGCTTCGACGGCGTGTTTCTTTTTCGCCTTCACACCGATGACGCCTTCCTTCGCACCGACGGCTTCCATCGCGAGCTGAATGCCGCGAACCATTTCGACGGCGCTTTCCTCCATCGTCACGGCATCCTTGTGCAGGAGCGGCTCGCATTCCGCGCCGTTGGCGATGACCACCTCCGCCTTGGCACCGAGCTTGACGTGCGTGGGAAAACCGCCGCCACCCGCGCCGACCACGCCGGCCTGCCGAACTTTTTCTGCGAGATTCATATTTTATTGTTAATCCGTAGCAGCGGAAACGAGTCCGCTCCAAATGTGGTCATAAAAAATGAGCCGGCTCACATCGGCTGCTACAAAAAGTCATGACGCTCCATTCACCTGCGAAGCCGGAGCGATAACCACTTCCACACCACGTTCACGCAAACCTGCGACCAGCTCCACCGGTGCCTGGCTGTCGGTCACAATCGCGTCCACCATGTCCAGTCCACACAATGGCGAGACGGATTGCCGGCCAAATTTCGTATGGTCGAGGCAGAAAATCACTTTTTGCGCGGCCTTAAGCATGGCGCGCTGAATATCAATCAACAACGCGTGCGAGTTGGTGACGCCTTCCAGCGTGATGCCGCCCGCGCTCATGATCGCCACATCGGCGCGCATTTTGGAAAACGCCTCGACCGTCATCGGCCCGACCAAAACGCCGAGGCGAGGATATATCACCCCGCCGGCAAGGATTACTTCCACCTTGTTCGCCGAGGCGTAGAGGTTGGCGACCGGCAGCGAGTTCGTCACAATTTGCGGCGCTTTTTCTTCGAGATAGCGCGCCACGTGATACACCGTTGTCCCGGCATCGAGAATCACGCTCTGATGCGAGCCGACCAATTCCGCACACGCCTTGCCGATCAATTCCTTCTCGGAAAGCTGGCGCGTGTCGCGCGCGGTGAACGCAAACTCGTCAGTTTTCGGCGCAACAATCCGCGCGCCGCCGTGCGTCCGACGCAATCCACCCGCCGCTTCCATGACCGATAAATCGCGCCGAACCGTCGAAACCGACGCCTCCACGTGCTGGGAGAGTTCTTCCAGCGACGCGAATTCCACGCGCTGAAGATAAGCTTCCAAGCGGTGTTTGCGTTCTTCTGCGGTCATGTTTGCACGACTTTGAAAGATTTTGGAAGATATTGCAAGATAAATGTTGACTTGGCCCCACAATTTGCCAAAGTCGTTCAAACTTTATGGCTGTTGCTGCAAATGCACCTCATCGCGCCGTCGTCGAGCACATGGTTCGACAGGCGGTTTATGCCAAGCTGGGCAAACCGCTTCCCCGCACCGCCAGCGGCTCAAATCCACTGGTTGTCAATGTCAGCGCCCGCCATTGCCACCTCACGCAAGAAGCCGTTGAGACACTTTTTGGCAAAGGGCACAAGCTCACGGTTCACAAATGGCTGTATCAGGAGGGCCAGTTTGCCGCGAAAGAAACCGTCACGCTCATCGGGCCGCGCAGCCGGGTGATTTCCAATCTGCGCATTCTCGGGCCATGCCGCACGCTGAACCAGGTTGAGCTTGCCTACACGGACTCGATCTCGCTCGGATTCGACATTCCGTTGCGCGCGTCCGGCGACATTAAAGACACGCCCGGGGCGATGCTCATGGGACCGGCGGGGTTTTTCGAGATGCCCGACGGTGTCATCCGCGCCCTGCGCCACGCGCATTTGAGCCCGGCGGACGCGGACTTTTACGGCGTGAAACATGGCGATCTCATGAAGCTGAAGATCGGCGGCGACTGCGCCATCACGCTCGACAAGATGCTTTGCCGTGTGGATAAAAGCTTCAAACTGGAGGTCCACATTGACACTGACGAAGGCAACGCCTGCAACCTGCAGCCGCACACGCCCGTAGAACTGGTCAGATAATTTCAGGAAACTTTCTAACAACCTCCAACCAATAACCATCAACAAAAAATTATGAGCGAAGCAATAGGAATGATTGAAACCAAGGGCTACGTTGGCAGCGTGGAAGCCAGCGACGCCATGGTCAAGGCGGCCAACGTCACGTTGGTCAAAACCATCGCCATCGGCGGCGGACTGATCACGGTCATCGCCCAGGGCGACATCGGCAGCGTCAAAGCCGCCGTGGACGCGGGCGCAAAAGCCGCCGCCAAAGTCGGCGAGCTTGTCGGCTCACACATCATCGCCCGCCCGCATGAAGAACTGCTCGCCGCCTTTCTCGGCAACGGCGTCGCCAAAAAGTAATTCCATCAACCAAAATTTTAACTCTTAACGAATATGTCAAAACAAGCTGTGGGAATGATTGAATGCAAAGGTTTCTGCGCCGCCGTGGAAGCCGCCGACGCCGCGCTCAAGTCCGCGAACGTCCACATCACCGGCTGGGAAAAAGTCGGCAGCGGATACGTCACCGTGTTTTTCCGGGGCGACGTCGCCGCCGTCAAGGCCGCGACCGATTCCGGTGCCGCCGCCGCGTCCCAAGTGGGTGCCGTCGTCAGCGTCCAGGTGATCCCGCGTCCGCACGACGGATTGAGCGGACTTGGAAAATGGCTGGAGTAAATTTGTTTTCCACTGTAGGAGCCGACGTAAGAAAGCTCCAATTTTCAGTGGAAGAACAAGCCTCCTCACATCGGCTGCCATAAATTAAAAATGAAGATTCTCGTCGCCAACATTGGAACAACCTCGCTGAAGTGGCGTTTGTTCGACTTCTCGAACCACGCCGAACGCCTGTTGCACAAAGGCGGCTTCGAGCGCGTGACCGATTATACCAAGGCGATTGACGACTGCCTGACCGAATTAAGACAGGCGAATGCGCTGCAAAGTGAAAGCGAATTGAGCGCGGTTGGCTTCAAGACCATCATCGCCAAGAACATCACGGGGTGCGTGCGGCTCGATGACGCCGTGTTGCAGGCGATGACCGATTACAACGGCCTCGCGCCCGCGCACAATCCACCCTACATCGCCGGCATCAAACAGTTCGCGCAACGGATGCCGAACGTCCCGCTCATTGCCTTGTTTGAAACCGCGTTTCACCAGTTCGCACCCGAGGCAACGCAGCGTTACGCCGTGCCGGAAACATGGTATCAAATCGGCGTCCGCCGCTTCGGCTTTCACGGAGCGAGCCACAAGTTCATTGCCGAACGCTCGGCGGAACTGCTCTGCCGCCCCGACGTGGCCGAGCGCGCCCGGCAGCTTTACGTCAACCACGGCCCGGCGAAAATCTCCGGCGCACCGCTGCGCGTGATTTCGTGCCATCTCGGCGGCAGCTCCAGCGTCACGGGAATTTTGAATGGCGCGTCCATCGGCACCAGCATGGGCATGAGCCCGCAATCCGGTCTGCCGCAGAATAATCGCGTTGGCGATCTTGATGCCGAAGCCCTGCCCTACGCGATGAAGACGC
>JAJXXI010000360.1 GCA_021781185.1 bacterium | reverse complement strand
ATTAATTCCAAACAGGTTTGACACCGGCGGGCTGAATTCCCAAGATGCCTGCCAACAGGTTCAACCACTGAAACATCAACCAAAAACACAACCTAACAACGATTATGGCAATTCCCGTCGGCTCCAAGGCTCCTGATTTCTCCCTCAAATCCAAAACCGCTTCCGGCCTCGTGGACGTGAAGCTCAGCGACCGTTTTGGCAAGACCAACACTGTCCTGCTGTTTTTCCCGCTCGCCTACACCAGCGTCTGCACGGCGGAAATGTGCGATGTGTCCAATGGTCTGAGCGCGTTCGTCGGCGCGGAAGTCATTGGCGTCAGCGTGGACAGCCCGTTCGCGCAGGAAGCCTGGGCCAAGACCAACAATCTCCAGATCACCCTGGCCAGCGACCTGAACAAGACCGTCACCAAGGCTTACGACGTGGTCTTTCCGATGCTCGCCGGCGTGGGCGACACCTCGGCGCGTGCCGCATTCGTCATTGATAAGGCCGGAGTCGTCCAATACAGCGAACAAACCCCGACTCCGAAAGATTTGCCGAACTTCGACGCCATCAAGGCGACGCTTGCGAAACTGAAGTAAAGTTCGCCCGCCGGTTACACCAAGAGCGAAAGGTTATCCTTCCGCTCTTTTTCTTTGGCGGCACAAGTGGCTGCGGCACCCTCGTCGCCCGTTGTCTTTTTGTTTCCTGGAGTGACAGTAAAATTCCTTGTCGGATTTGCCTGCGGACGGTTGTTTAATGGGTGAGTGAACGACAAGACTGACGCCCAACTGCTCCGCGCTTATGCCATCCGCATCCCCAAGACAAAAGACATGCGCAAACATTAAGTTCCAACAACTGTTGGCTTGTTTCAAAGCGCCTTCGCGGCGATGTCATGGCGGAAATGCGCGCCTTCAAACTGAATACATTCCACAGCGGCATAGGCGGCGGCTTGCGCGGCGCGCAAATCCTTACCGAGTGCGGTCACGCCGAGGACGCGGCCGCCATTGGTTACGATCTGGCCGTCTTTCAACGCCGTGCCGGCGTGAAACACCTTCGTGTTTGGTAGCGCGTTCGCTTGCGCCAGGCCGAGGATCGGCTTGCCTTTGGGATAATTGCCCGGATAGCCGCCGCTGGCCATGATGACGCAGACGCTGGCTTCGGGTCGCCATTTCAATTCGTGCTTGGCCAACGTGCCGCTCGCGCTGGCGTCGAGCAGCTCCACGAGGTCGTTTTTGAGGCGCGTGAGATAGACCTGCGTTTCAGGATCGCCGAAGCGGGCGTTGAATTCGAGAATCTTGGGGCCTTTCTTAGTGAGCATCACTCCGGGATACAGCAGGCCGCGATAATCAATGCCCTCGGCCACGCAGCCGCGCATGAAGGGTTCGAGAACGCGTGCGGCGACGTCGGCGAGCTGCGTGTCGTTGAGGAACGGCGTGGGCGAATACGTGCCCATGCCGCCGGTGTTCAGGCCTTCGTCGTTGTCGCGCGCGCGCTTGTGATCCTGCGACGTGGGGAAAATCTTTGCGGTCGCGCCATCGCACAAGGCGTGGAGCGACACCTCGATGCCTTCGAGAAATTCCTGGATGACCACGTTTGCGCCCGCCGCGCCGAATGTCTTGCTGACCATAATTTCATCCACGGCCTTTTCGGCTTCAACTTGGCTGTGGCAGATCAACACGCCTTTGCCGAGTGCAAGACCATCGGCTTTCACGACGCACTTGCCGCCGAGCGTGGCGCAAAATTTCTTCGCGGCGACGACATCGGAGAACGTGCCGGCAGCCGCAGTCGGAATGCCGTATTTCTCCATGAATTTTTGCGAGAAGACCTTCGACGCCTCGAACTGGGACGCCTTCCGATTCACGCCCCAAATCTTCAGGCCGTGCTGCTGAAAAAGGTCCACGATGCCGAGCGCGAGCGGGTTGTCCGGGCCGACGACCGTGAAATCCACCTGCTTCTCCTGCGCAAACGCCAGCAGCTCGGGCAAATCTTCCGCGCCAATGCCGACACATTCCACAGCGCTGCCATTGGTGGTGAGACGTTCCTGCGCGATGCCCGCGTTGCCGGGAGCGCACCACATTTGCATGGCGTGTGGCGATTGCGCGAGTTTCCAAACAAGGGCGTGTTCACGTCCACCGGAACCGATGACCAGAAGCTTCATTGGCTATTCCACCCGTGCTTCGCCCTTGCCTTTGACGACTTCGCCAATAATCCATGCTTTGTGGTTCTGCGTCTTGATGAATTGCTGCACCGCCTCCGCCTTGTCCGCCGCGACGATGCCCACCATGCCGATACCCATGTTGAAGACCTGATACAATTCCTCGTCTGGCACGCCGCTCTTCTGCTCGATGATTTGAAAGATGGGCAGCATGTCCCAGGAACCTTTCTTGATGACCGCGTCGAGCGATTTGGGCAGGACGCGCGGGATGTTGTCCACGAAACCACCGCCGGTAATGTGCGCGAAGGCCTTCACCTGATCCGCCTTGCCGACGAGGTTGAAATTTTTGAGAAGCTTCTGCACCAGCGGCCCGTAGCTGATATGTTCCTTCAACAATTCCTGGCCGACCGTGCCCTTGAGGCCGGGCACGCGGCTGGACGGTTTTAATTTCAACTTCTCGAAGAAAATTTTGCGTCCGAGTGAATAACCGTTCGTGTGCAGGCCGCTGGACTCAATGCCGATGACCACATCGCCGCGCTTGATGGTTTTCTGACCGTTGAGCATCCGGGATTTTTCCACCACGCCGACGATGGTGCCGCTCACGTCATATTCGCCCTTCTGGTAAAAGCCCGGCATCTGGGCGGTTTCGCCGCCGATGAGCGCGCATTTGTTTTCCGAGCAGGCGCGGGCAAAGCCTTTGATGATGTCCGTGAACACATGCGGCTCCAGCTTGCCGGTGCCGAGATAATCGAGGAAGAACAGCGGTTCCGCGCCCAGCACGGCGATGTCGTTCACACAATGGTTCACGAGATCCGCGCCGATGGTGTCGTGCTTGTCCTGCTGGAAGGCGATTTTGAGCTTCGTGCCGACGCCGTCCACGCTGCTGACGAGAATGGGTTCGCGATATTTTTTGAGGTCGAGCGCGAACAGGCCGCCGAAGCCGCCCACCTTGCCCAGCACCTCGCGGCGATGAGTGGATGCGAGCAACCGGGGCAGGGTGGCTTTGACTTTGTTGCCGAGATCAATGTCAACGCCGGCGGCGGCGTAAGCTTTTTGCTTCTTCATGCGGCGCAGATTAAAACGTGAAACGAGGTGGCGGGCGAGAAAATTTCTCGGGCAGGTCAACGAGGAAAGTGAAATTTTTTCACAATTAGCCCGTAGCGTCAAAACAATCGAACTTGTTTGTTGGCGCGAGTTCAAAAGAAAACATGAGGGCAGAGAGTGAGCGTGGAAGCGCTCTGATAAACTCTCTGCCCTCATGTTTTCTTTTGGGCGTCGGCAAATTTCTTGTCAATTTGGGCTGTTTCCGGGACACCGATCTGATTTTCCTGCAACAGCATTTGCAGCATTTCATAAGTGAAGTTCGTTTGGGCGAGATCACCGGCGAGCTTGTCGTTGTCGGTTGGCGGCAAGGCAATGTTCTGCTTCAGAATATCGCGAATCTGGCCCAGCGCCGCCGCCGCTTCGGCCCGGAAGTTTTGCGCCGCCACTTTGACCGCCTCGGCTTTTTCCTTGGTGCAACCTTGCAACAACAACGCCACAACGCACAGCCCGGCGGCAATACTTGTTTTGACGCGGTTTTTCATGTGTTTCGCAAGGTATGCGGGAGAGCCCACGTTTCAAAAGAAACAGCCGAAACAACATGGCACTTTGAAGCTCAGATTTTCCAACCACTTGCTGGACACGCGCAATTGAGAACCGTGTCCAGTGCTATTTTGACAGGGATTTTATTGCCGGTCTATCGGGGTTTGGGGCGATGTTTGAGCGGGCGTCAAAAGCACTGGCAACCGGCCACCAATTCGGAATCTGGCAACTGGGGTTGGGAAACCAAAATGGAGGCGGAAGGTGGAAACCGCGCTCCGCCACGTGGACGAACAGGCTGCCGACGAACCGCAAGAGCGCGTGACTGTTTGGGCTTTGCTGCGCCCGCGCCGGCGGAATTATTCCGCAGCCGGTTCAGCGGCCGGCGGCTTGGGCCGATGCAGCACCATCACATTGCCGACGCGCATGACCAGGTGACTGGAAGTTTTCTCCGCGAGCAGTGGCGCGAGGGTTTCCTTTTCCTCCTTGAACTCGGCGAACTTGATCTTGACCAGTTCATGTCTGGCCAGCTCCTCGGAAACGGTGCGGATAAAACCGTCGCTCAGGCCGGCCTTGCCGACTTTCAGCATGGGTTCCATGAGCTGTGCGGCCGCCTTGAATTTGCGGATCTGCGAGTTGGTCAGGGGTTCAAGCATGAGCTGCGAAGTTTAGATTCTCCCCGCCAAAACACCAGTGACAAAAGGTGTCGGGTGCATCTTGGCACTGTCCTTAAGTATGGGATGAAACGGTTCCGGCGTCAGCCGGAAGCGTAGTGGCACGGGCATCCTGCCTGTGTGTTTCTGCCAGCCAGGCCACCCGGACGCAATTCACAGGCAGGATGCCTGTGCCACCACCAAGGCCGCCGCCAGTTAAGGAACAGTGTCCAGATGCATCCTGCATCTGGACACTGTTCCTGAAACAAGGGATTGAACCTTGCCCATCCCATTTGTGTCATTACTTGGGACTGACCCTTTTATGAATACCGGCTCGCGATGATCCCCACGATTCATCACATGATAAATCGCGCCGGGATACTCGATCCTCAACTGCCGGGGCATGAAACCGGTTTATCCACCACCCGGCTTTATGTCAATACCAGGACTGATCCCTTTATTGTTAGTCATTCAAGCGCACATCCAATACGTCGGTGTAATTTGCTTTCTGTAAATTGTCTTTCTTCCATCTGCCTCTGCCCCATCGGGGCGAGGCGGAGCGAAGGCGAGCGTAGCGAGCCGAGCGCAGCCGAGTCCCGATGGGGCAGAG
>JAJXXI010000142.1 GCA_021781185.1 bacterium | reverse complement strand
ATGGAAACGGCTCCTGACACCACTGATACCACTGATCCGGGATCAACGCCATCCCCAACTTCCGTCTGGCCGCGTCTGATCAATGTTTTCGTGGCGCCGGGCGAGGTCTTTGAAGAGGTGAAGCAGTCCGCCCCAAGGGTCTCCAACTGGCTGGTGCCGGTGCTGATTTATGTTGTGGTGGGGGTGATTTCCAGCTTCGTCATTTTTTCACAGCCAGCCATCATCCAGCAAATCCACGACCAGCAGGCCAAAGCCATGGATCAACAGGTCAAGAACGGGAAAATGACCCAGGCCCAGGCGGATCAGGCAACCGCCGCGATGGATAAATTCACCGGACCAACCATGATGAAGATTTTCGGCAGCGTGGGCGCGGCTGTGGGCAGCTTCATCCACCTGTTGTGGTGGGGATTTCTTTTGTGGCTGCTGGGACGCTGGTTTATGGGGATGAAAACCCCCTTTCTCAAGAACATTGAGATCGCCGGCCTGACGACCATGATTCTGGCGCTCGGGATGATCGTCTCTATTCTGCTGACGGTCATCACGGGCAAGCTCGGGATGACGCCCAGTCTGGCGCTGCTGGTCAGCAATTTCGACATGAAAAACAAGGCGCATCTGCTGCTTGCGGCCGTCAATGTTTTTTCCTTCTGGCAGATCGGGGTGCTGGCTTGCGGCCTGTCCCGATTAACCGGCGCAACCTTTGCCAAGGCGGTGCTGGTCATTGCCGCTTACTGGGCGGCTTACACGCTGTTTTTCATCCTGATCGGATTCGGCCAGATGGCCATGTAAACGAAACGCCCCATTCTCCAACCGATTGATCAAATGCCAAATCCAAAAAAGCGCAAAAAAATTCTAATTCTCTCAGTCATTGCCCTGGTGCTGGTGGCGCTGACCCTGGCGGCGGTTGTTAAAAAGCGCACCCCGGTCATCACGGTGCAGACGGAAAAAGTCTCGCGCCACAGCCTCACCAACCTTGTCGTGGCCAATGGCCAGATTCAGCCCGTGGTGCAGGTCACCATCAGTCCGGAAGTGAGCGGCGAAATCGTCGCCCTGCCCGTCAAGGAAGGACAGCTTGTCCACAAGGGCGATTTGCTGGTGAAAATCAAACCGGATGTCTATGTCGCGGCGGTCAGCCAGGCCCGGGCCAGCTATGCCTCGTCCGTCGCCGGCGAGGCGCAGTCCGCCGCCAACGTGGAAAAGGCCGAGGCGGATTACCAGCGCAATCTGGAACTGTTCAACAACAAACTGCTTTCGGCCTCGGACTTCATCGGGTTCAAGGCCGCGCGCGACGTGGCCCGCGCCCAGCTTGAAAGCGCCACTAACCAGGTGGAGATGGCCAAGGCGTCGGTGGACAGCGCCGAGGAGCAACTGGCCAAGACCACCATCTTTTCGCCGCTCACCGGCACCATCACTCTCTTGAATTCCGAGGTCGGCGAACGCGTTCTCGGCACGGTCCAAAATGCCGGAACCCAAATCATGACCATCTCGGACCTGAACCAGATCGAGGCGCGGGTGAACGTGGGCGAAATGGACGTGGTCGGCATCAAACCCGGCCAGAAGGCACGGCTGGAAGTGGACGCGTTCAAGAATCGCAAATTCACCGGCGTGGTGTCGGATGTCGCCAATTCTGCCGTCGGCTCGGGCAGCCTGAGCAGCAGCAGCAGCCAGTCGCAGCAGGCCACGCAATTTCAGGTGCGCATCCGCGTCACGGAAAAGGAACCGGCCTTCCGCCCCGGCATGTCGGTGACGGCTGAAATCGAAACCGAGTATCGCACGAACGTCCTCACGGTTCCGCTGGCCAGCGTCACCACCCGCCCGATGAAGCCCACGCCAAAAAATGACTCCGAAAAAACGGGTGGAACCAACGCCGCCGCCACCACCAACGCAGTGGCGGGAACAAACGAAGTTGCGGCCACAAACACCAGCAAGGCCACGAGTAAACTTGCGTCGGCCACCAAGCCGACCGATGTGGTCTTCGTGGTAGAGGGCGATCATGTCAAGGCCGTGCCGGTGAAAATCGGCATATGCGACGACAATTACTGGGAAATCACCGATGGCCTTACCAACCATGAAGAAATCGTCTCCGGTGGTTACCGGGCGGTTGGACGCGACCTTCAGGATGGTTCAAAAATTCTTGTTGGGCCGGCCGGAGGAGATGCCGGGGCGCAAAAGAAATGAATGCCCGGATGAACAGGTCAAGCGAATTGGATTTTTGGGTGGCTGAATTGCCAACGGCTCATTCATCCAACAATCCAAAAATCCAATCATCCAACAACCCGTTTCCTTTGCGATGCGTTTAATTCATCTCCAGCAAATCTCGCGGCGCTACCAGATGGGCGGGGAAACTGTCCACGCCCTGCGCGAGGTGTCGCTCGAAATCCAGCGCGGCGAATACGTCGCCATCATGGGGCCATCCGGTTCCGGCAAATCCACGCTCATGAATCTGATCGGCTGCCTCGACACGCCGAGCGGCGGCAGCTATGAGCTCAACGGCAACCGCGTGAGCGAAATGAACGACAACCAGCTTGCGGAAATCCGCAACCGGGAGATCGGTTTTGTCTTCCAGACGTTCAACCTGCTGGCCCGTTCCAATGCGCTGCACAACGTCGAACTGCCGCTGATTTATGCGGGTGTTCCCGCCGAGGAACGGCGGCAGATGGCGCTGGATGCCCTGACCAATGTCGGCCTCGCCGACCGTATTCATCACAAACCCAACGAGCTGTCCGGCGGCCAGCGCCAGCGAGTGGCGGTGGCGCGTGCGCTGGTCAACAAACCTTCCATCCTCCTGGCGGACGAACCAACGGGAAATCTGGATTCCAAGACCGGTTCGGAAATCATGGCGCTGATTGATCAACTTTCCCGGAAAGGCAACACCATCATCGTCGTCACGCACGAGGAGGACATTGCCCGGCAGGCGCGCCGCATCATCCGCATCCGTGACGGCTTGATTGCCAGTGATGAAGCCGTCGAACATCGGAATTCCGGCTCGCCATGAATCTGCTCTTCGAACTGCGCGAAGGTTTCGGCATCTCCTGGGCCGCGCTGCGCGCGAACAAGATGCGTTCGGCGCTGGCCACGCTCGGCATCGTCATCGGCATCCTCACCGTCACGCTCATGGGCGCGGCCATCAACGGATTGAACCAGGCGTTCATTCGCAATGTCTCCGCGCTGGGCGCCAACGTCTTTTATGTGTCGCGCTACAAATGGTTCAACAATTCCTACGAGGACTGGATGAATATGCGCCGGCGCCCGAAGATCACGCTGGCCGAGGCGGAAAATCTGGCCCGGTTGCTGACCATCGCCCAGGCGGTCGCGCCCACTGCGGAGGACGACGACCCGGTGAAATACCAGAACCGCAGTGCCGACAGCGTGACCGTCATCGGCACGACGGAAGCCTATTTGCAAACCAGCGGCGTGGATGTGGCGGACGGACGTTTTCTCACCGTTGCCGACTCCGAAGGCACCCAGCCGATCTGCATTATCGGCAACGATGTCGCCACGAATTTGTTTCGCGGCGAATCGCCTCTTGGAAAACGCATCCGCATCGCCGACCAATCGTTTCAAGTCGTCGGCGTGCTGCAAAAACAGGGCATGATGTTTGGCAACAGTCTCGACAACCGCATCATTCTGCCGCTCCGGGAGTTTTTGACGGACATTTATAGCCGGCCGAACATTACCATCCAGGTGAAGGCCGGTTCGACAGGGCAACTGGACGAGGCCCAGGAGGAGCTGCGCCAGGTGATGCGCCGGGTCCGTCACCTGCGTCCTGACCAGCCCGATAATTTTTCCATCAACCAGCAGGATCAAATCGTGAAATGGTTTCACGAGCAAACCGCCGTCATCGCGGGCATCGGCCTGTTCATCACCAGTCTGGCACTGTTCGTGGGCGGCATCGGCATCATGAACATCATGTTCGTGTCGGTCGTCGAACGGACGCGCGAAATTGGCGTGCGCAAAGCCATCGGCGCCAAACACCGCACCATCCTGCTGCAATTCCTGATCGAGGCCGCCTCCATCTGCCTCTTTGGCGGTCTGATCGCGTTGGGGATCGCGTGGCTGGCCACGCTGGCGGTGACGCAATGGCTGTTTCCTGCCAACCTGTCAGCGGGCATTGTCATCATCTCGGTGGTGGTCTCGATATTGACCGGGGTGGTTTCCGGTTTCCTGCCGGCCTGGCGGGCGGCGCGCATGGATCCCGTGGAAGCGTTACGGAGTGAATGAAAAGGGGCGAATGAAATTTCATCGGCCAACCCTCCTGCTCGGCGAACTGCGTGAAAGCATTTCGATGGCCTTCACCGCCATCATCGCCCACAAGCTGCGCTCCGCCCTCACCCTGCTCGGCGTGTTGATCGGCGTGTTTTCCATCATTGTCGTGATGACCGCCATGCGCGTGCTGGAAAGCAATATTGAAAGCCACTTGAGCGAGCTGGGCAGCCAGACGTTTGCCATCCAGAAATGGCCGCAGGTCCAGTTCGGCAACCGTGCCGACTGGGAAAAATACTGGCGTCGCAAGGACATCACTCTTGAACAAGGAGAAACCGTTGCGGACAAGGCCACGCTGGCCGCTGCGGTCGGCGTCGAAGGCACTTTCTGGGGCGGTCAAATCTCGACCCGCTATGCCAAGACCGCACCCAACGTCCAGTTGCTCGGCGACACCCCCGGCAGTTTTCCGGCGCACAACTGGATTATTGACGAGGGTCGCATCTTTGACGACAGCGACGTGGACAACGCCCGCAGCGTTTGTGTGTTGGGCAGCGCGCTGGCCAAAACGATTTTCCCCTTTGGCCCCGCGCTCGGCGAACAACTCAAAATCAACGGCCTCAATTATACGATCGTCGGCGTCCTGGCGCCCAAAGGCGGCTCGGTGGGCGGCAACCAGGACAACTTTGCCGTCGTGCCGCTCACCACGGCACTGCACCGCTATGGCCTTCGCTGGAGCGGTTTGAGCATTCTCGTGCAAGCGCGCAACTCCGCCGCCTACGCCGACTGCGAGGA
>JAJXXI010000131.1 GCA_021781185.1 bacterium | reverse complement strand
GCTGCGGTGGGGACAGCCGTTACCACGGTTCGCACACTGAATTTTGAAAAAATCACCCATGAAAAATCGTGGCGCTGAAAAATCACCCGTTTTTCAACGGCCTGTTAGCCAGGTCCGTCCGCCGCCCAAAAATAACTAAAACTGGATTGACACTTATTCCCGGTGGCAGCCAAACATCTGCATGAACGACGGCCCGAATCTGCTGCCGGAATAAGCGCCAAAAGATTTTAAGGCCGTCATTGCCGCGCGAGCAACGGCCGTGTCACCTAGGTTCATTCTGTCGCGCTGCGGCAGGGGCGCGATCCGCTATTGCGGAAAGATCACCCGGGCGGTCTTCAACATTCTCGCGCGCAAGGCGATGAGCGCCCGGCGGGACCAGAGAAGGATAGTTCTGATAATAGCCCGCCGCGCCAAATGGAATGTATTGCTGCCCTGGCAGAACAGGTTATGATACCGCTGGCATTCGATCATTTGATGGTGGCGTTCGCGGGTTTCGCGCCCAAGTAAATAATGTTGGTTGCAGAGTCGCTCCGACTCGGGAGAGCAGATTGAAACCGGTAGGTTCCGGAACCGACGACATAAACCGCAGCGTGATTTTCCATTCGCAGAAACTTCACTCCCTCCGCTTGAGCGGCATGTTTTCCTGACTCCGTCACCGTGCCGGAATCGTTCGCCGGCACAAAAACGGTCGCGGTGGTGTTGGGCGGAACGACAGCGTTGAGGGTGAAATTCCCCTTTTCACAAGTCCAATCACTGACAATGCGGCCATGAACCGAATCATAACTTCCGTGCGCCGAGGTCAGTCCCGTGGCCGGATCAGGTTGCGGAGCGAGAATGAATTTTTTGAACCCAGGACCGGTGGGATCGGGACGGATGCCCAGAACCGACTGATACAGCCACAGGCCAATCGCGCCGCCGCAGGACGGCATCTGCGCCCCGCCGCCATTCCAGCCCTCGGCGAGGACGCCGTCGTGGATCAGGGTTTTCCAGCCGGGATAATCCGGTTGGTTCACGATTTTATTGGCCAGCGTCGTCTCGCGGTGAACGGTCAAGGCCGAGAGCAGGAAGGGCAATCCGACAAAGCCGGTCCCCAAATGATCCTTGCGGGCGTGAATCGCATCAAGCAACCGCTGATAGGTCAACTCGCGCTGGTCGCCGGGCACGACCTCCAAAGCAAGCGGTAACACCTGCGCCGTCTGGTTGTCGGTCTTGTCGCCATAGAGTCCGGTCGCGGGATTGAGATATTTTTTGTTGAAGCGGCTTTTCACCCCTGCGGCGATGGCGGCATACTTGGTCGCGTCCGCCTTTTTGCCGAGCAACGCCGCCGTGTCACTGACGATGGTCGCGTAATATGACCACGCCGGCATATCCAGAAGCGGCGCGGGCACGGCGGCATTACCGCCATAGGGATTTTGCCAGTCACCGGCACCCAGCCAGCTCAAGATTTCCTCTTTGGCTTCGGAAGAATTGGTGTTGCCTCCGCTCAAATAGGGATAGTCACCCCAGCTCCGCACCGAACCGCTCGCCGTCAGCTTCCCGAGAAAATCCACATAACGCCGCATGGCGTCGTAGCTCTCGGCGAGCAGGCGGCGGTCGCCGTAATATTGGTAATGCTGCCACGGCAACAGCACGACCACGCCGCTCCACCACGGTGAATTCCAATCATACGCCTGCCGGCCCACCAGCGGCAGCACCGAGCTGAGGCAACCCGATTCATCCTGGCCATCCACGAAATCCCGCTCCCATTTGCGATAGAGACTTGCCACTTCGGTCAGATACGCGGCGGTCTCGAACATACCTTGCGCATCTTGCGTCCAGCCCTGTTTCTCACGCATCGGATCCATCGGTTGATCACCGTCGTAATTCAGGTGGGTTCGCAGCAGAGCGTCATAGACTTGATTCAAAAACGGATTGGAGCAGGCAAACTCGCCGGCCATTTTCAAATCGGCGTGGACGAGTTGGATCGTCACCGCATCCGGTGCCAGCGGTTCGGACAATCCTTTCACCTCGATTTGCAGCGGACCGGAGAGATACATGAAGCGCGGTTCCAGCACGGTCGGCCCATTCGCCGCGAGTGTGAAGGTGAGTGGTGGCGCGTTGTAACCGGGCGCGTGTCCGATGATGGTGATGGTTTGCCCGGCCTGGCCGTTCACTTGCACCCGCGGCCAACCGGCGGTCAAGACCTTGAAGAAGGCGCGGTCGCCTTCCACACGATCCGGCTTGAGTTCGCCCACCACGCGGATCGGCGGTCCCACGGGCGACACCAGTTTTCCACCAAGCGCTTGGGTGACGGCAACTGACGGCCAGTCATGATTGTCGTAACCGGGACGATCCCAACCCGGTTTTGCTTGCCGACGATCCTCGGTGTAAGCCGCGAAAGTGTCGTTGTCCACAATTTCGCTGCGCGACCATTTCCAAGTTTCATCCGAGGGAATGGTTTGGCGCGTGCCATCGGCATACTCAATTTCAGTCTGCAGCAACACCCGCACCGGTCCGTGACCATTGTGACGCTGGCCAAACCCCCTTCTAGGTGTGCTGAAAAATCCATTCCCCAAGGTCGCGCCAATCACATTCTCGCCGCTGGCCAGCAATGTTGTGATGTCATGCGTGCGATAAACCACCCGTTTCGTGTAATCGGTGAAAGGCGGCCCCAGCACGGCGTCGGTCACGGGGTGTCCATTGATGGTGACATCAGCCATGCCGAGCGCGGCGACATACAGCGTGGCCCGCTTGACCGGCTTCGGTAGTGAAAAAGTTTTACGGAGCAGGGGCGCAGTGGTGGTCGGACACGCATCCGGCGGACACGCATTGCCGTCATTGGCCGAGGGCATCCCATCCACCAGGAAAACCGCGTGGCCATCAGACCATTGAGTGCCAAACTCGCGGGTGGGCCGCATCAACGCAACATTTTGTCCGCCGGCCATCACCTCCATTTGCCGCACCTCGACTTGCGCGCTTGGACCGCTGGGCCCGGCATGGATCTGACGCGCCATCGCTTCGTCCTGAGCGGGTGTGCTGGTAATCCACAGACGGATGTGGCGGCACTTGGCTCCATCCACCGCAAATACCTGCGCCCCGGTGCCGGTCGGTTGATAATCCGCCGCCGACTGATCCACGAGAATTTGCGGGTGGGTAAATTGCATGTCATCCGCCCCCAAAATCTTAAACCGCTTCGGCGCGGATTGGGGATTTGAAAAATATAATTTGATCGAATCAATCGGGAACGACTCGCCCAAATCCACATCCGCCCAACCGCCGGTGCTGACAATGAATCCACGAGGGCGAACGCCCGGTGGCATGAACCACTTCGAGGCCGTGATCCATTTCGCCGACCAGTCGGCGGCTTGCAGCAGTCCCATAGTCCATTGCGCCGGCGAACTCCAGCCTGACGCCTGGCCGTCCTGATCCCAGACGCGCACTTTCCAGTGGCAGCGCATCCGCGACGCCAGCGGTTTGCCGGCGTATTCAATTTGGATGCTCTCGCCGGATTTCACCCTGCCGCTGTCCCACAAATCACCCTGGTTTTGATCGAGCAGTTCCGGCGAGGAAGCAACCAATACCTGATATGCCGTCTGATGATCACCGCGATGGGTGGATTCAATCACCCAACTCAAACCCGGTTGCGTCACGTCAATGCCCGGCGGATTCTCCCAATCCTCGCAGCGGAGCTTAGTCAAGGAGGTGGCGCAAGCTGCCGACAGGCAGCAGAAAAGCGTAGCCGCCGCAAACAGGCTAAAGGCATAAAATCGCTGGTCGTAAGTTTTCATTGTCCGGGAAGCCAAGGCGATTCCCCTTCAATCAAATTCACCGGCCCGAGCAGACCAGATGGCTTTAGCGGGCTGTCGTTCTTGAAAGTGCGTATGTTTGTCCGGGTCCGCTGCTGTTCCGGCGGCAAGCCGGCGTCGCCGATCAGCCGGTTCGGCCAGAGATTCGCGACTTGGATTTCCAAACGGTTCTCCCCCCGCTTCAGTGCGCCCGTGATTTCCACCCGCCACGGAGCGCACCAGACTGTGCCGCAGTCCTGGCCGTTCAGTTTGACCCGCGCGGTTTCTTTGACCGTTCCCAAATCCAGATACTGGCGGAAATGCGACGGCCTTTGAGGCAGATCGAAACTCTTCCGGTAAGTCGCCGTGCCGCTGAAATAGCGGATGGCCGGCTCCGATCGCTTTGACCAATCGGCCAACTGATCAAAAACCACTTCTCCATTTGCCGCATTCCCATCAAGGCCGTTCGTGGGATAGAACCATTGCGGATCAAAGTCCACCTGCCATGCGCCGGAAATTCCCATCACGGGTTTGGTGTTTGGAAAATTATTTTTGATTGCGACGTATTTGACGGAGGCACTGTGCCGGAAGACCACGAACATCGAGCCGTCTGGTTCAAACTCCAGCGGCACAGTTGTCTGATTATTTTTTATTTTGAATTGAGGTAGGTCACGATGCTCGCCGGTGACAGGATTCCACAGCTCCGGCTGTTTGCCGGTGCCACGGAACAAACAATCTAAGGACTCGGCACGGTCGTTGCGATTCGCCAGAAAATAGATCTCCGCGTCGCCGGCGCGACGGTGAATGATATCAATGAAGCTGTTGGTGCCGGAATACTCGAAGTCGGGAACTATGCCATCAGTTTGCAAAACTTCTCGCAACGACTGGCCGCAAATCACCCGGCCTTTGTGAAACTTATGTTCCGTGACCTTCACGCCGTCGCAATCTGCCCAAACTTCATCGCCAATCTTTTTCACTTCCGTATCGCACTGGGGATAATTTTCCAGGCCCGGATCGGATTCCGGCTTCGGACCGACCACGGTTGCGCCCGCGGCCACGAGGTCGCGTAGCTTGCGGGCCACCTCGACAGGCATCCGTTTTGTGTCCGGCAAAACCAAGAGCCGGTAGCTCATGCCGTCGGGCAGCACGATTCTTCCAGCCTTCACCGACAAACGCTTCAGCAGCACTTCCGCGTTGCAGACATCGTAATCGTAGCCTTTGCCGAGCGAGGGATCGGTGTGTTTCGGCCCGACCAGGTTCGG
>JAJXXI010000540.1 GCA_021781185.1 bacterium | reverse complement strand
GGGAAATTTTTTCATGTGCCAGAATCCGCCGCCAGGTGTGCGCGGCTGAAGGTCAAGTTGCTTGCGCAACAGCGCCGCCGCCAACCGGAAGCGTGGCGCATGAGTCCTTTGCCACAACTTGAGCACGACCCGCCCGGAATTCAGATCATCCAGTTCAAATTTTCCCGGATTGTAGGTTTTAATTTTGCCATCCTGCGTGATGAAGGAACCAATTGCATCTTGCGCAAACGCTTCATACTTTGGGTCACTGGTCGGTTCAGCGAGCTTGAGTAGCGATAGTGACAGCAAACCAGTGGTATAACTCCATCGGGCCTGGCCGCCCGGTCGCCAGTTCAACGAATCTGCGAGCCGCGCGATTTCTGAATTGGCAATCCGCACCGACCATTCGACCGGCGTAACTT
Source organism: bacterium (assembly GCA_021781185.1). Taxonomy (GTDB): domain Bacteria; phylum Verrucomicrobiota; class Verrucomicrobiia; order Limisphaerales; family UBA11358; genus UBA11358. The sequence goes on along the minus strand of JAJXXI010000540.1, from coordinate 4,642 downwards.
TTGCCGGTGCCTGGGCCAAAAGGCAGGGACATGCCGCCAGCAAGCCAATCCATGTGAGAAAAGTTTTCCTCATTTTGGCGAAAGCCTTGCAAACTTTATTTTTCATCCATCAGTTCTTTGATCGTCGGCTCCATCGCTTCCGCCCAGACCTGGTAACCTTGCGTGTTTGGATGAAGAAAGTCGGGCATGAATTTACGCTGCACCTTGCCATTTTTCAAAAAAGCGTCACCGATATCGAGATAGTAAATCATCTTGTTGTCAGCCATGTTGGAAACGATGCGACTAGCCTCGGCATCCGTGTTCCAAAGGGTGTTCCTGCCCGATTCAAGAATTTTTGGATCTTTGCGGTCTTCGTAACTTCCACGCGGAAAAATCGCCAACACCAGGATTTTTGTTTCTGGCAGCCGGGCGCGGAGTTGTTCAACAATCGCCTGGATGCCGTCGGCAATCTCATTGGCAGGATTGCGGTTGTTCGTTCCGATCATCACCACCGCCAGTTTGGGATGAATACCAGCGACTTCGCCATGTTCAAGCCGCCACAGCACGTTCTCGGTTTTGTCTCCGCTGAACCCCAGGTTGACGGCGTGTCGCGGTGCATAATACCGGTTCCACACGGTCTTGCCCCGGCTTTCCCAATAGTGAGTGATCGAGTCGCCAACAAAGATCATGCCCACATCGCCCTGGGCCATGCGTTTGAGAACTTGTTCGTGGCGCTGCATCCACCAGGCATTCGTCCGGGCCACCGGCATGACGGCGGTATTTATTTCCTTTGCCGGGGAATTAGCACTATTCGTCTGGCCGAAGCAGGTGGAAGATAAAATTGTGGCGGCGGCCAAAGTAAATGCGGCACATAGTTTACGACTCATATTTTTTGTTTTGTTATTTGTTTGTTGCGGATGAATGGAGGTTTTCCCATTGAAATGGCGGTTGATGAAGCGCGCCATCAACGTAAAAACACACGGTAAAACGATGCGGGCGGCTGATTGCTTCCCAAATCGGCAAACTTGTCGAGGATGATAATCTGCCCGTTCGGCGGCGCCGTATTGGTGGAAATGTTTATCCAATTGACCAAATTGGTGGAACGTTGGGTGATATAATCCACTCCCGGATTACCTGTGAAAGTGATCGAATGCGGATTGTCCGCCGACGTCATGGCCACGTCAAAGGTCGCAATGCTGGCTGTGGTCGAAGGCTGGATCAACTGGTAATTGTTCTCGGACGGACCACTGAGGGTCAGCCCGGAAATTTGCACGGTCTTATTGGTGCCGACGCTGCCATCGGGCAGGAACGTGCCGGTAGTAGCATTGGTGTTCAACACCACATTCGTGCTGTCCAGATTTCCCACCAATGCGGCGGACGATTGATCAAGGATGGCCGTTGCCGTGCCGTCGTAAATTTTGTCGTTGGCAGTAATACCCGTCACGGTCAGCGGTTTGCTGGTGATCAAAACCGTTCCCGGATTCGTGCCCAGGGTGTAATTGCCTGCCGCCGATCCCGCCAGTGTCAAAGGGATATTGGTTTGTGCGATTTTGAACGCCGCCATCACACCGGACCAGGTTCCCGACCAGGGAGCAACGCGCGTCACCAAGGATCCGATCCAGCCCGGGCTTAAATTTCCACCGGCAACCGCATGGCCGGCGGACCCGACAAATTTTTCCAAGACCATGACATTCCCATTGGCATTGGCCGACGAGGAGTCGGACTTGGCACTGGCGATCAGGCTGAAACCATCGCTTAAAAAACCATACGGATCCGTGTCCAACGTGTAGGCGCTGCTGCTGGTGCCGATGCAACCGAACCACAACTCATCCGGTTGCGATGTCATCGGTGTTGTCCCGGTATCGGCGGCAGCCGTGCTGTTGGTATCGGTCGCGGTCACGTCCAGTGGATTTGCCGCGAGACCACGGTATTCCACAATCACCGCTGCCGAGCGCCAGGCGGTCGAAAGATTGATCGCCACGCTGGTGCCGGCATTTTGAACATTTGTCGCATACCAAATTTCCGTTTCCGAATTGCCCGGGTTTGCGGAGTAGGCGGCCCGCACCCAGTTTGCCCCCGCCTGCGCAATACTCGTCACGGCGGGACTGGTAACGGAGGCATGAACATTGATGGCTGCAATAAGGGTGTTGCCATTCTCCGGAGCCGGAATGGTTGTGACCCAAGGTGAAAACGAGACGCCATTTTGCGTATTAAACCCGGTAGTCACATTTACCCGGGCCGGAGATGGCGAACCGGTGAAGAACGGCTGTGATCCGAAATTTTTATTTGTAATGTAGCCACTCCCAGCCAGCTTCAAATTGGCCCCGTCCAAATTGCCGGTGGTCGTGAGAATACCGGTGTCGATATTCGTGGTGGCGTCGTAAACGCGCGCTCCCGCCACGCTGACCGGGATGGGGATGACAGTGAGAAGAACTTCGTTGGCGGCCGTGCCCAGCAGATGGGTGATAGAATTGGAATAAACTCCCATTACGGTATGTATTCCAACCGGCAATTTTGCGGTCGAAGGCAGGGCAGCGTAGTTGCCAGAAAGCGGCACCGGCGCACCAAAGTTGGTTCCATCCACATAAAACTGCACCGTGCCGGGGCCATTGGTGACGGTCGCCGAAATGGTCGAAGAAAGCCCATAAGGCCAGGTTTCATTTGTGCTCATCACCACCGGTGGTGGGGCGGTTGGGGTGGCCGACCAGTCCAGGTTCACAATATGATTTCCAATCTGGTAAACCCAGTTGTCGCCGTTGGTGAATAGCAGGGTTGCCTTCGCGGGAATACCTCCATTGGTTATCCAACTGAACACCATGACATTTTGCCAGTTGGTCCGGCCTGAAGTTGATATATCCACCAGTGTCATGATGTTCGAACCTCCTTGCGCATCGCGGGCGGTGATATTCTGCAAATAATTCGTCATCGTCGAAACAGTTGGCGTGAGCAGATCAAAACGGCTGGTCGTCAGCGGATCGGTGGTAATCAACGACCCGTCAGTCTGTTTCACAAAGGCATTGGTGCTCAATGAATGGAAATAGAGGTGCAAGTTGTGGCTCGCGTTGTTCATCTGCACTTGATCCGCCACCAACAAAACATCCGGCTTGGCGAACAAGATATGCCTTTGGAAGGATAACACGCCCACGGACGGATTGTAGGCCGGCGCGGCCTGGCCCACCATCTCATCCTGTGCCGGAGTGGATCTGACATAAGTCAGACTGGGGATGTTGGTTGTAAGAGGGTCGAAATTAGGATAACCAGATGGTGGTTGTCCGTATTGGCCGTTCCCGTCCACAATCAATGTATTTTCAAACAGAGTATTGCGTTGATAATACCCCGGTTCGCAAATCAGCCAGTCCCCGCCGCCAAAAAAGGAAAAGCTGCCCGCATCCGGGTGGGTGTGCCCACTCATGGGATCGCCGCCAAGATTATTGAAATAATTCGCGTATAACGCCGGAACCAAGCTGCCATACGCCCCGCCGCACTTGAACGTCAGTAGAGCCTCGTTGCCCGACCAGTCGGTCCGGGACGACACAATCGCCGTATTCGTGAAAACGTGACAGGTGGGCAGGTTGGTTGGAGCGACACTTGCCACGGAAGAATCATACCAGTAGAAAGGCGCCCAATCTGATTGTGAATTTAATCTTGCTGAATTCGCGTCCACGAAGCTAAGGTTCGGCACCTTCTCCAACTGGTCGGCAAACCACTGGGCATGAGTATCTCTATAGAAATGAGCCAGACCACGCAGGATGACTGAAGGCCCGGGGTTATCGAGTTTGGCATCCTCAAACGGCACGATGACCGAGTCGAAAATGCTGTCATACCAGGCCCAGGAATTTCGGGGAATCACAAAATCAAAGGTGAACGTGCCGGCATTGCCGCCCCAGCCGGAAGCGGTCTGGGCAAAGTAATCCACACCGAGCAATTGTTTGGACCACTCAAATGCTTGCAGCAGAAATTGCCCGCCATATTGCCAATATCCCGGCCCTTCCTGATGCCATCCATCGGGAGATAGCATTGCGGCAGCGGCGGCAAAGCCATCCTCCATCAGCCAAATCTGGTTCAGCGCGTTGGAATTTCCGGGTTGGTCAAACGTAACCAGTCCGGCAGCCAAAACGCCGCTACCCTGCAACCACCATTGGTTTGAGAGGTAAATCGGACCGATGGTGCCATTGGCAAATGCGGTGTATTGCTCCGCACTATGAAACACCAGATTGGTGTAAATCAACTGCCGGACAGACGGATCCAATGCATTATAGGCATAGTCGTAAAGCGCCGCCAGTCCGATCAACCAATGACCGTAGGCCAAGCCAAACGGTTCTGGTTTCCCAAAATACTTTTGGTCCCAAGCGGGATAATTACAAAGGTTGGTCGCCCATTTCACCGCACCAGCCAGAATGTTGGTGTCCCCCGAAATCAAATATTCAAATGCCATGGCATGGATATAGTCGCCTTCAGATCGCTGGTCTGAATTGATATCGTAAGCTGGCGGGGTTTTCGCTGCCACACTCGTGGCGTAGTTCACCAGACTGTTCCAATAGTTGCTATAAGCAGGATTGTTGGTTCTGGCGCGCAAGGCGGTCAATTGAGCCGAATTGATCATCAATCTTGGATGCACTCCTGCATAAGGCGACAGCAAGCTGGCAATCTGGTTGGTTGTCAG
>JAJXXI010000370.1 GCA_021781185.1 bacterium | reverse complement strand
GTTTCGCCGGAAAATCCCGATGTTCACGAACTCCCGGAGTTTTCGTTTTCCTATTTCAATCCCGACGACGGCAAATATCACACGCTGGCCAAACCCGGCATGCCGCTGATCGTTCATGCCGCCGCTGCCACGCCATTGCCCACCCTGGCGTCCGCCCGGAATTCCGCCCCGCAAAACCAGGCGCCGCCGGACATTCTGCCCATCAAGGACAAGCTCGGGACCCTCGAAACGAGCGGCCGCCCGCTCGTGACGCAACCGGCTTTCCTCGCTCTGCAAAGCGTGCCCGTGCTGGCGTTTCTCGCTGCCTTGATCTGGCGCAAACGCACCGACAGTCTGGCCAACAATCCGCGCCTGCGCCGTCAGCGGGCCGTGGCCCAACTGGTTCGTGACGGCCTGAACGATTTGAAAAAGCTGGCCGTGAAAAACCAGCCCGATGAGTTTTTCGCGCTGCTGTTCCGCCTCTTGCAGGAACAGTTGGGCGAACGGCTGGATTGTCCTGCGTCCGCCATCACCGAAAATGTGATTGATGAGCACGTCGTATTGCAGCGCGCCTCCAAGGACACGCTGGATTCGCTCCGCGAGCTGTTCCATCTGTGCAACCAGGCCCGCTACGCGCCCGTGCGCGGCACCGGCGAATTGAATTCCGTCGCCGCGAAACTGGAAAAAACCATCGGCGAACTTCAGGAGGTGAAAGCGTGAAACGGCATCCATCCATTTCCCGCTGGAGCGGGGGCAACGCGTCTCGGACCCGCAAACCAGCCACGCTTCGCGTCGTCTCCTGCCGGTTTTTTGCATTGGCGATCGCATTTCTCCTGGCGGGAAATCTTTTCGCGGTGGACATGAACGCCGGCTTTTCCGCCGCCAACAAACTTTATGCGGAGGGCAAATTTGCCGAGGCGGCAACCGCCTACGAAAAAATTCTCCAGACCGGCGAACAATCGCCGGCGCTGCTGTTCAACGCGGGCAATGCGGAATACAAGGCCGGCCATCTGGGCAAGGCCATCGCCGCGTATCGGCGGGCCGCGCTGTTGACGCCGCGCGATTCCGAACTCCGGGCCAACCTCGATTTTGTCCGCAACCAGGTCCAGGGAGACACGACTCGCGAAAACCGCTGGCAAGGCTGGCTCGATACGCTGAGCCTGAACGAAGGCACCGTGCTGACGGCGGTGTTGTTCTGGCTCACGTTGAGCTTGTTTGCTGCACGACAAATTCGTCCCGCACTGGTGCCGAAGTTGCGCAGCGTGACACGGCTGGTCGTGGGGTTGACGGTTTTCTCCGCCACCATTCTGGGCTTGCAGGCGGCCAGTCATTTTAATGATCAAACCGCCGTGGTGACCGAGGCCGAGGCAACCGCGCGAAGCGGCCCGTTTGCCGAGGCGCAAAATGCCTTCACTTTGCACGACGGCGCGGAGCTTTCTGTGTTGGACCGGCACGATGACTGGCTGCAAGTCGCGAATGGTGCCGGCAAAACCGGCTGGCTGCCGGCGAAGCAAGTGGAGGTTTTGCCGGGGGCGTAAAAGTAAATTCGCGAGACTCCTGGCGAGCCGCAATCTGAAGCCAGAATGGCTCGCGAGGACGCTCGCCCCACCGGTCAAATTGCATTTGAACAACAAGAAAATTTTGCTGTCAGAATTTTGTCCATCGGAACCGGAAAAAAGATTTAATAAAAAATGAGCACAGGAATCAACGCCATCAACGAAGCGGTCAAGGAAGCCAGCAGCTTCACCCAGCCGCTGTTTAGCGAACTCGGCAAAGTCATCGTCGGGCAGCAATATCTCACCGAGCGACTGGTCATCGGCCTGCTGGCCAACGGCCACGTTCTTTTGGAAGGCGTGCCCGGTCTTGCAAAAACTTTGGCCGTGAAATCCATGGCCGCGTGCATCAGCGTGAAATTCTCGCGCCTGCAATTTACGCCCGACATGCTGCCCGCCGACGTCATCGGCACGCAGATTTACAACCCGCAATCTGGCGGGTTCACCACGCGCAAAGGCCCGGTGTTCGCCAACCTCGTCCTTGCCGACGAAATCAACCGCGCGCCGGCCAAGGTGCAGAGCGCGTTACTCGAAGCCATGCAGGAACGCCAGGTGACGATTGGTGAAAACACATTCAAGCTTGAAGAACCGTTCCTCGTGCTCGCCACGCAAAATCCGATTGAGCAGGAAGGCACGTATCCACTGCCCGAAGCGCAGGTTGACCGTTTCATGCTCAAGCTCAAGATCGGCTACCCGACGCGCTCCGAGGAGCGGCAGATTCTCGAAGTGATGGCGAAAACGAGCGGCACGCCGACGTGCAGCGCCGTCGTCACGCCGGAGCAAATTCTCAAGGCGCGCGAAATCATCAACGACATATACGTGGACGACAAGGTGAAGGATTACATCGTTGACCTCGTCTGCGCCACGCGCGACCCGGACCATTACAAGATCGCGGTGAAGGATTTCATCCAGCTCGGCGCGTCGCCGCGCGCGACCATCGCGCTGACGCTGGCGGCCAAGGCGTATGCGTTCCTCAAGGGCCGCGGCTACGTGACGCCGCAGGACGTGAAGAGCATCGGCATGGATGTGCTGCGCCACCGCGTGGCCATCACCTACGAAGCCGAGGCTGAGGAAAAGACCAGCGAAACGGTCATCCAGAAAATCTTTGATGAACTGCCCGTGCCGTGAAAATCTTTATGAACACAATATTTTCTGAGACGGACGAAAACTTGGTTTCAAAAGCGAGAGACGGAGACATGGACGCATTGGACGCACTTGTGCGGCAACATCAATCGTGGGTGTTCAATTTGGCGTTGCGCATGGTCTGGCGGCGCGAAGTGGCGGAAGACGCCACGCAGGAAATTCTCATCAAAGCGGTGACCAAGTTGAGCACATTTGCCGGTAATAGCGCGTTTCGCACATGGCTGTATCGCATCGCGGTGAACCATCTTCTGAATGTTCGCAAGTCGGAGATGGAAGAGCAGAAGATGACGTTCACGAGCATGGGCGAATCACTGGATGGCGTGAAGGATGAGGATTTACCGGACGAACGTGCGTTGCCAGTTGAAACGAAAGTTTTAGTGGAAGAAGCGAAACTGGGTTGCATCACGGCAATGTTGATGTGTTTGGATCGACGGCAACGGCTGGCGTTCATTCTGGGTGAAGTCTTTGGCGAGAAAAGTGAAATCGGCGCGGAAGCAATGGGTGAAAGTGCGGCAAATTTTCGGCAGTTGCTGTCACGCGCGCGGCATGATTTGTATGAGTTCATGAACAACAAGTGCGGCTTGGTGAACCAGGCCAATCCATGCCGTTGCGCAAAGAAGACTAACGGTTTTATGCGGAACGGCTGGCTGGACGCGAACAATCTGAAATTTTCCAAAGACCGGATTGCCGATGTGCGCGAGCGTGCCGCCGGCCGTTTGGATGAATTGCAATCGCTGGATCGAAAGCACGCGGAACTTTACCAAACGCAGCCGTTTTTGGCCGGACCCGACCTCGCGCAAAAACTACACGAAATCCTTTCGCAATCGGGTTTTGACAGGAATTGAAAATTTTTCCACGCGAACTGTCACAGTCGTATTTTCCAGTTGTCTATTTAATTGAGGCCCCCATTGGGCAATAACAAAATAACAATTAACCAAAAGACGAATATGAATACGAAAATAATCACCGAAACAGCTCGCAAAACTCTGGACGGAAAGATGTCCTTTCCAGAAGTCGTCGGCCAATTGCTCGCAGCCGGCGTGGAGTATTACCATGTGGATTACGTCGGACTGCGCAAGACTTTTTACAGCGCGGAGGGCGACGCAGTTGTGACGCCCATTAATTACGAAGGTTTGCCACCGGTCGCTACCGATTTTGACACCGCTGCGCTTCGTGCAGATATTTTGGACAGCCAGCGGAACGGTCAAAAGTTCCGCGACTTCACCCGGCGCGCGATGACAGCCGGCGCGCAGGCCTACTTCGCCTTTCTGCGCGGGCAACGAGTCACCTACTTTGGCCGTCAGGGCGAACAGCATACCGAATGTTTTCCCGGAACTGAACCCGCTAAAACTGCGAATCATACTTAATCATTTTTCACCGCATGATTCCCCGCGAGATTCTCAAAAAAATCCGGCAGATCGAGCTGCGCACTAACCGTCTCGTGCCCGGGATCGCGCCCGGCGCGCGGGCTTCAGCCCGCTTCACCGTCCGCACATCCGCCGCGTCCAAAACGAATACGGCGCACAATTCCATTCGCACGTTGAAGCGGCGTGAACGCTGCGCTCCTGCTAGTTCATTTCAATCGTCGCCGCAGTTCCGCCGGATTCCTCGCCCCATGCCAGACGGCAAGAATTTTAACTTCACGGTGTTCTGTGTTGATGGTGAAGTAAACCGAGTAAGGCCACGGCGGTGGAACTTTGGCTTTTCGGGTTTTGGGAGTAGCGCGAAGAAATCGTTCAGGCTGGTGAGCGAGGGTGTTGAGCAATTCCCGAAGCGCGATGTTCAACCGATGACTGACTCCCGGCTCGCGCTTGTCATAAAACATGACGGCTTCATGCCAGTCCTGTTCCGCGCCAGCCTCAACTATGACCGTAAAAGTCATTTCTTGGCGCGCAGGCGTTCCTCGATTTCAGCAAAGACCTGCTCGACGGGTTTGCCGCGTCCGGGATTTTTTAGCGCATCTTCAGCGCGGCGTTCGAGTTCGGCTACCTGCTCCGGCGTGAGTTCTGGGTCGAATTCGTCGCGGAGACGTTCAAAGACTTGGTATTGTTCCTCGAACGGCAGTTTGTGGATTTGCTCCAAAACTTGGGTCGCACTCATGGCGGCAATTTACTCCGTTGGTTTAAGCGTGCAAGCAGAGTTTTTCCCGTCACGTGTCACGCATCACGCATCACGCGCCTTATGATTCCCCGCGAGATTCTCAAAAAAATCCGGCAGATCGAGCTGCGCACGAACCGCGTCGTGACCGAAACGCTCGCAGGCCAATATCATTCCGTCTTCAAGGGCCAGGGCATGAACTTCGACGAGGTGCGCGAATACCAGCCCGGCGACGACGTGCGCGCGATTGACTGGAACGTCACCGCACGGATGAACCATCCGTTCATC
>JAJXXI010000117.1 GCA_021781185.1 bacterium | reverse complement strand
CTTCGCGCGCTGCGGTGAGAGCGGAAATTTCAGCGTGCGGCAGAAGGCGTCCCAGTCGGATTCAGCCGGATTTTTCCAGCGGCGAAACCATTTCAAGCCGTAGGCGACATGGCCGATTTCATCGCGATAAATTTTTTCCAGCAACTGTGCGGAACCGGCGTCGCCCACGGTGGCAAAGTTGCGTCCGTAATGGCCGGCGAAATCCAGATTGGCCTGCTCGAAGGTGAGGCAGAGACCGGCGACGTAATCAATCGGATGTTCCATCGGCGCGACGCAACGCCAGAAGTAGCCGCTCACGGGAAAATCGCCGAACTGCACGTCGCAGGCCTTCATGCGCTCCACGTAAAGCCGGGTGTGTTCCTGCTCGTCCTTGAGCGTCTGCAATACGCCTTTGCGGAAAGCGGCGGGCGCCTCGGGAAATTTCAGCAGCACGAGCGCCATCAGTTCGGTGGCGAGCAGTTCGTGGTTTCCGAAAAAGTGCAGCAGCTTGCCGCGCTCGGTCTGGTCTTCCAGCCGGTGCAGCCCGGGGAATTTGCTTTTGCCGGTGGCGTGCGGTTTGAAAATCAGATGGTCCGGCCGGCCGGGTGCGGCGGGCGTCGCCAGTGCGGTGCCGGGATGCTCATCCGTGATGACCTCCGGTGCCCGGAGTTTTTCTTCCAGGTTCGTGGCGAACAAAATCTGTTCGGCAAATTCTCGCAGTTCCATCGGACGGGAGTGCTATCAATTGCGGCGGCGGCTGGCGACGATATTTTGCATTTGTCCGCCCGGTCCGGCTTTACGATGGCAATTTCCCCCCGGGGGCGATATTTTGGAAACCGTGATCCCGCACAGTGAATCCGCGCGATGGCATCGGTCAGCTTTCCTACGGCTGATGGCGGGGCTGGTCTTTTGTTTCCTGACGAGCCTGCGGGCCGCGCCGGTGGACTATCTGGTGGACACCTGGGACGCGGAGAACAATCTTCCCAGCAGCACGGTCACCGCCATCGCACAGACGCCGGACGGCTATCTCTGGGTGGGCACCTACAACGGCCTGGCGCGTTTCGACGGGGCGCGGTTTGTGACCTTTGACCCGGTGAGCACTCCGGGACTGACCCAGACCCGGGTGCAGGGGCTTTATCTCGATGCCAATGGCACACTGTGGATCAACACGTTTCGCGGCGGATTGACGTCGTATCGCAACGGACAGTTCCGCACGGAATGGCCGGATCAACCGACGTTCGACCTGCACACCGCGCTGGTTTCCTCTTCCTCCAACCAGGTGACGTTTGTGACACAGTTTGGCGAGGTGCTGCGGCGGAATCTGCTGGCCACCAACGAGGCTTGGAACGCGGTATCGCCGGCGGCGGGGTTGCGCCCGATTTTTCAATGCGTGGACGCCACGGGCACCCTGTGGTTTCTGATGCGGGACGGGCATGTTCTATTGTTTGCCAATGGCGTGTTCAAGCCGCTGCCGGAAGACGGCGGGCTTTACGGCAGCCAGATTTACACGCTGGTGGCGGATGATCACGGGCAGGTCTGGGCCGGGGCGGAAAACGAAATTGCCCGCTGGAATGGCCATCAGTTTGTGGCGATGACACCCACCAACGGCCTGGCCGACATTCAGCCGCTGGGCTTGTTTCCCACCCGGTCGGGAGCAATGTGGGTGCTGGATGGCGACCGTTTGCGCAAGATGGAAGGCCGGGAATGGACCACGGAGGTCACTGCGTGGCGCGGGTTGCTTGGTGCGGCCTCGGGCCGGGCCATGGGAGTGCATGAGGACCGCGCCGGCGGATTGTGGTTTAATCATTACGGCAACGGGTTGTTTCATATCACGCCGGACGGACAGTATCAGCGGATCACCACGGCGAACGGGCTGCCCGGCGACCGGGTGGGCGCGTGGTTTCAGAGCAGCGACGGCAGCATCTGGGCGGGGGTGGATCATGGCGGCCTGGCGCGATTGCATGTGCGGCACTTTCATGTCATTGGCCCCGCCCAGGGCCTGCCGGCCCGGACCGCCCTCTCGGTTTCCGGCGATACCAACGGCACTGTGTGGATCGGCACCGGCGGCGGCGGCTTGTGTCGTTGGAAGGACGGGGTGCTTACGCGCTATCCGGTCGGATCCAGTGCGGCGGCCAACTTTGTTTTTTCCATTGCGCCCCGGCCCGATGGCGGCGCATGGCTGAGCGCATCCGAGGGCGAGGACTTGTTTCAGTTCTCCAACGGCCGGGTGCAGCGGGTGGCGTGGGATGGCCACGGCATCAAATCCATGTTGATTGACCAGCAGGGGCGGCTTTGGATGGGGCTCAAAACCGGAATTGCCTGGTGGGATGCGAAGGGCCGGCAAATCATCAACACCAACCAGGACGGCGTGCTGCCGGCGATCCGCGCGCTGGCCGAAACCCCGGATGGATCCGTCTGGGCGGGGGCGGATGACGGGACGATCTACCGGTGTTCGCCAGGCAAACTGGATGCGTTTCGCGTGCCGGACAGTTTGGCCGGCCAGCCTGTGTATGCGTTGCACGCGGATAGTGACGGCGTGCTTTGGGCGGGCACATTCCGGGGCGGATTGGTGCGCTACCGGGAAGGGAAATTTTCGCGCATCACCGCCAAACAGGGGCTCCCCGCCACCATCATCAGCCAGATTCAGGAAGATGATCACGGACGGCTGTGGCTGGGCACGCATCAGGGCATCATCTGTGTGTCCAAACAGGCCTTGAATGACTGCCTGGATGGCCGGAGCGAGCTGGTGGATTATGTCGCTTATGGCCGGCGTGACGGCCTGCCGGCGCTGGAATGTTCCGACGGTTATCAGCCGGCGAGCTGGCGCGGACCGGATGGGAAACTGTGGTTCACCACCGTGCGTGGTGTGGTATGGGTGGATCCGGATGAATTGACCCGGAAATCGCCGCCGCCGCCGGTGGTGATTGAGGAATTGAACGTGGATGGCGAGCCGGTGTCGCTGCGTGGCGGCAAGATCATTGTGCCGCCGGGACGCAAGCAGTTCGACTTCCGCTATTCGGCCATCAGCTTTGAAGCCGGCGATCGGGCCCGGTTCCGCTACCGGCTGGAAGGCTTCGATTCCGGCTGGGTGGATGCGGACACGTTGCGCACAGCGCGTTATGGGCACCTGCCGCCGCGAAACTACCGTTTCCAGGTGATTGCCTGCAACAACGAGGGCGTTTGGAACAACACCGGAGCCACGCTGAAGTTCACCGTGGAACCTTACTATTACCAGACCAAGTCCTTTTTCATCTTTGTCAGCGGACTGGTCATTGGCGGTGTGGCGTTCGGCGTCCGTCGCGCGGCCACGCGCAAGTATCGCCGCAAGCTGGCGCAAATGGAACAGCAGCACGCCATCGAGCGTGACCGCGCCCGGATCGCCAAGGACATCCACGATGATGTTGGTGCGGGGCTGACGCAGATCACGCTGCTCACCGAGCTGGCGCGCCGCGATCCGGCGCAGACGGACAAGAATCTGGGCCGCATCACTGATTCCGCGCGGAAACTGACGCGGGCAATGGACGAAATCGTCTGGGCGGTGGATCCGCAGCATGACACGGTAGCCGGCCTGATAGATTACATTTCCGCCTATGCGGAAGATTATCTGCGCGTGGCCGGCGTGCGCTGCCGCATGGATTTGCCGGTGAATTTGCCGGTGACGCGCGTGGACGCCGAAGTCCGTTACAACCTGTTCCTCGCGTTGAAAGAGGTGTTGAACAACATCGTCAAGCACGCCCGGGCCACGGAAGTCTGGCTCCGGCTGCGCCTGGAGCCCAAATCCCTCACGCTGATTGTGGAGGACAATGGCCAGGGCATCACCTCCGCCAACGCAGCGGAAGACGAGCGCCTCAGCTCCGGCTCCGGTCTGGGCAATCTGGAAAAACGACTGGCGGCGGTTGGCGGCCGGTGTCAGATTCACAGCGTGCCCGGGCAGGGAACACGGGTGGAGCTGACCGTGTTCCTGAACAACCCGTCATCGCCAGTTGTGGCGATTGGCGCGGATGAGCCGGTGGGCTAGCCTGTCAGAACAAATAATGTTAATTCCCGTCATGGTGGCCGGTTCGCGGCCGGAGGGGACGAAAGGATAAAATGAGCATTGCCGTTTCCATTGTTGAGGATGATCCGCAGGTGCGGAGCAGCCTGGCCAAGCTGATTGAGGGCACGCCGGGGTTTCGCTGCGTGAGCCGTCACGGCAGCGCCGAAAATGCCCTGGAGGAAATTCCCAAGATCAAGCCGGATGTGACGCTCATGGACATCAACCTGCCGGGCATCAACGGCGTGGAATGTGTTCGGCGGCTCAAACCACAACTGCCCGGCACGCAGATCATCATGCTCACCGTGTATCAAAACACGGAACACATTTTCAACGCGCTGGCGGCGGGGGCCACCGGCTACATGCTCAAACAGACGCCACCGGCGGAGCTGCTCGCCGCCATCAAGGAAGTTCACGGCGGCGGTTCACCCATGAGCAGTCATATTGCGCGCAAGATCGTCCAGTCGTTTCAGCAGCCCGCCCCGGCCTCGGCCGAGGCGCAGAGCCTCTCTCCCCGCGAAGCGGAGGTGCTGGACCTGCTGGCCAAGGGGTTTCTTTACAAGGAAATCGCCGATCAGATCAAAGTCAGCTATGCCACCGTGCACACGCACATCCGGCATGTTTACGAGAAACTTCATGTGCGCTCCCGAACCGAGGCAGTGGCCAAACATCTTGGTCAGAAACGGTCGCCCCGCGAAATGTCGGTTTCGTCCTAAATGCCTGTTTTCATAAACGGCTTTGGCGGCGGGCTGCCGGGCAAGACGGTGCGTTTCCCCCTTCACCCAGCTTTCTCTCGCGGGTGAGGGAGAACGCCATCTGCTGGTCCTGCGGCTGCAGATTTTCTGGAACCGTTTTAAATTTGTGAAGTTCACCGGCTTCTGAGTCGCTTTCAGGCTCCCCACCACAACGTGACGGCCGGAGCCCAAATGATGAGGGTTGGGCTTGTATACTTAACAAACGCATAAAGGTTGGGAGACTTGGCGGTAGGTTAAGCGTTTGCCTTCAATCCAGCGGGCAAACGTCTCCAAACGCTGGCCATCGACCTCATGCCGGGTGTTCCAGC
>JAJXXI010000093.1 GCA_021781185.1 bacterium | reverse complement strand
TTCCCCGTTTTTTTTCCGGTTGAGAAATTCCCCGCGCCATTCGTGGCCCGCAGTGATGGTTTGCCAGAGTCGCCGGTAAAATTCCTCGGGCTGGCTGCCGGCCTTGAGCAGGCGCGGGCTTTTGCCGCGCACCTCGTCAAACGTGTAACCGCTGACTTCAACAAACTTGGGGTTCACATAGTCAATTCGTCCGGCGGTGTCCGTGATGACCACGGAAACGGGGCACTGCTCCACGGCCCGCGACAACTGCCGGAGCCGTTCCTCGGTCTGTTGATGTTCGATGCGGCGGCGCAAGGACTGGAGGCCATAAGCCAGATCGTCCGCCAGTCCCTTGAGCAAATTCACTTCATCCGTTTTGAACCAGTTCACGACATCGGCATAGAGACATAGGATGCCGAAAACCTTTTTCTCCGCCAGCAACGGCAGCACGATCAAACCGCAGAAACCGCGTTTGGCCGCCTCGGCGCGCCAGGGCGTGGTCATCGGATCGGCCTGTATGTCATGGCAAACGACCGTTTGTCCGGAACGGATGGCCTGGCCGGTCGGTCCCCCGCCCATTTCTGAATTGGCCCAGGTGAGATTGATCTGGGCCAGGTATCCCTCGTCATGGCCGGCGTGCGCGGCAATCGAGACAGACTTCCGCTCGTCGTTTTCCGGGAAGCCGACCCAGGCCAGTTTATAGCCGCCTTGCCCCACGATCAGCCGGCAAATCTCTTGCAGCAGGGCCGGCTCGGTGGAGGCGCGCACCAGCGCCTGTTTGCAATCGCTGATGGCTTTGAGTGCCCGCTCGGTGCGGATGAGGGTTTCTTCCATTTCCTTGCGTCGTGAAATGAGCAGGGCCATCACCCAGAGGACGGCGATGCCGATCAGCCGGGCGGTCAGCGCGTATTGGGCGTTCAACCCCGGAGGGGAGAAATAATAGCCCGCCAACATCAGCAGGGAGAGCAATCCGGCCAGGAGATACGGGAAAAAACGGCTTCCCGCATAGGCGGTCAGCAGCAGCGGAATAAAATAGCAGGTCCAGTCCGATATGCCCAGCGGGCTCACGATGTCCGCCACAAACTCCACCGCCATGATCACGAAGATTGCCAGCAACAAGATGGGTTTATGACCGTTGGGGCGCATGATTGATAAATTTCGTATGAATGAGCAGTAAGGCAAACACTTGCCCGTTGGCAAGGTCATTTCCGGTTTTATTTTCCGACGCCGCCGGAATTCCGCTTGCGGGGATTGGTTGGCCGGGAATGCCGGGATCAAGGTCCGGAAAAATTGGTTTTTCTTTTTGACCGCCATGCCGGCTTCTGTTTTGCTCCAAGCCGGGAAAACCGACTCTCATGTATCTGGCCATTGTTGGACTGTGTCTCGCGGCGATTGTTGTGATTTATTTCACAAACAATCCGTTGCAGCACAGCCGTCAATTCATGGTCCGGCGCTTCATCAACTGGCTGCCGTTGGGCCTGACCTACGCCTTTCTCTGCATGGGGCGTTACAATCTGATCGTGGCCAAAGGCGCGCTTGGCACGCTCATGACCAAGGAGGATTTGGGAATTATTTTTGCCATCGGCACGTGGACGTATGCGCTGTCCTTTCTCGTCAACGGCCCGCTGATTGACCGCAAGCTGGGCGGCAAACGCGGCATCATCATCGCGGCCGTCGGCGCTTCCCTGGCCAATTTGGCGCTCGGTGTTCTGACGTATTTTATCGTCGTCAAACATCTCCGGGTGAACCTCGTCCTCACGTTCTCGCTGATCTATGCGGTGAACATGTATTTTCAAAGCTACGGCGCCATGTCCATCATCAAGGTCAAGGCGTATTGGTTCCACGTGCGCGAGCGCGGTGTTTTTGGGGCGATCTTCGGCACCTTGATTTCCTTCGGCGTGTATTTCGCCTTTGACTGGGGCTCGGCCATTGTCCGGCTGACCAAGGCGGACGCCGCTGACAACTGGCTGAAATGGATTTTCGCCGCCGGCGGGCCGCCCGTGGACGCGACGTGGGCGCTGTTTTTCGTTCCAGGCTTCATCCTCATGTTCTGGGTGCTGATGGACTGGTGGCTGATCAAAAATGCCCCGGAGGACGCCGGGTTTCCGCATCTGGACACCTGTGACGCCTCGTCCGGCCAGATGCATGTGGACTTTTCCGTGGCCGACCTGCTGAAGAAAATTTTCGCCAGTCCGCTGATGTTGATGATCGCCTGCGTGGAATTCACCTCCGGCGTTTTCCGCTACAGCATGACCCAGTGGTATTCCGTCTTTGCCGGCGAAATGAAACAGCCCGGATCGGAATTTTTTGTCCAACACTGGGGCTGGCTGCTCTGCATCTTTGGCATCATCGGCGGTTTTTCCGGCGGCCTGATTTCCGACAAGATGTTTCAATCGCGGCGCGGCCCGCCGGCGGCGCTGCTGTGCGGCTCGGTGCTCATCCTGGCCTGCGTCATGGCCATGTTTTTATTGTCGGCACCGGAGGTCATCGGTTGGATGGCGGTCCTGATCGTGATGTCGTCCATCGGCATCACCTCGCTGATGTCCGGCACGGCGGCCACGGATTTTGGCGGCCGCAAAGCCACGGCCACCTGCGCGGGGGTGGTGGATGCGTTTGCCTATCTTGGCAGCGGCCTCCAGTCCATCGGCCTGGGCTACATCGTCACGCGCGCCGGGTGGCGTTGGTGGCCGGTGTTTCTCATTCCCTTCGCCATCATCGGTCTCGTCGTGGCGGTCAAAATCTGGCATGACTTGCCTCATGCCACCCGGAAATATATCGCCGAGGTGGAGCAAAAGCGGCTTGACGGCACCGGGTCCAATAATTAATTTTTACCCACCAATGTTGAAAAACAGTTCACAAGTTGCCATGCTGGTCGTCGTAGTTAGCGACGCCGTTGGTGCTTGTTGAACCGAAGCTTTAACAAGAACCCACGGCTGGCAACGGCTGTGGGTTTTTTGTTAACCTGAGCCGGCCGGCCTCAACCAAAACCGAAAAATGAGCAAGACAACTGAATCCGCTGCGAAGAAAAAGACGACCCAGAAACGTGCCGAAGTCGGCAAGGCCATGTTTGGCCGCGACATTTTTGTTGAAGCCCTGGAACGGGAAAACGTGGAGGTCATTTTTGCCTACCCCGGCGGCGCGAGCATGGAAATCCACCAGTCGCTCACCAAGTCCAAGATTCGCACCATTCTCCCGCGCCACGAGCAGGGCGGCAGTTTCGCCGCCGAAGGTTACGCCCGCGTGACCGGCAAGGCCGGCGTGTGCATGGGCACCAGCGGCCCGGGCGCCACCAATCTCGTCACCGCCATTGCCGACGCCTACATGGATTCCTGTCCCCTCATCGCGATTACCGGCCAGGTCACCCAGGCCATGATTGGCCGCGGCGCGTTTCAGGAGACGGACATCATCGGCGTCACGCTGCCCATCGTGAAGCACAGCTATCTCATCACGGACATCAACGACATTCCGCGCGTCGTGAAGGAGGCGTTTTACATCGCGCAATCCGGCCGGCCCGGCCCGGTGGTGATTGATTTTCCCAAGAATATCCAGCAGGAAAAAACCCAGCCGGTCTGGCCCACGCTCGAAGAAGTCAAAAAGGGTTTGCGCGGCTACACGCAGCCGGATTTGAAGGCGGACGACATCGCACTGAATGAAATCATCGGCTTGATCGAGAAAGCCGAGCGGCCCGTGCTTTATTGCGGCGGCGGCATCATTACCAGCGGCGCGGCGGCGGAACTCAAGAAGTTTGCCGAGGCCACGAATATTCCTGTCACCACCACGCTCATGGGCATCGGCGGTTTCCCGGAAACACATCCGCTGTCCTTGCGCTGGCTCGGCATGCACGGTTCGGCCGTGGCCAACTGGGCGGTGAACGGCGAATACGAACTGCGCAAAAGCTTCAACGACCCGATGGTGAAGCTGCACGACGGCGCGGATTTGCTGCTCTCGTTCGGGGTGCGCTTTGATGACCGCGTGACCGGCAAGTTCGAGGAATTTTGCAAGCACGGCACCATTGTTCACATTGACATTGATGCGTCCGAGCTGAACAAGAACCGCAAGGCGAACCTGCCGGTGGTGGGCGACATCAAGGACGCGTTGACGCGCCTGAACAAATTGATCGCCAAACGGCCGATTCAGAAAAAACACACCGCGTGGCTGGCGCAGATTGACGAGTGGAAACAGAAAGGTCCGTTTGCCTACCGCATCACGCCGGAAATCGCCAACAGCGACCACATGGTGGACCACATGCAGGGCAAGGAAAGCGAAGTCATTCTCCAGCAAATGGTGATCGAAACGCTTTACGATTTGACCAAGGGCGAGGCTTACATCACCACCGGGGTCGGCCAGCACCAGATGTGGGCCGGCCAGTGGTATAAATACAAATACCCCCGCCAGTTCACCACCAGCGGCGGCCTCGGCTCGATGGGCTACGGTTATCCCGCCGCGCTCGGCGTGAAAGTCGCGCTGCCGGACAAGCAGGTCATTGACATTGATGGCGACGGTTCCTTCCTGATGAACATTCAGGAACTCGCCACCGCGCACATTGAGAAGATTGCCGCCAAGGCCATCATCCTGAACAACCAGCATCTCGGCATGGTCGTGCAATGGGAGGATAAATTTTACGCCGGCAACCGCGGCCACACCTACCTTGGCGACCCGGAACATCGCCCCGAGATTTATCCCGACTACGTTCGCGTCTGCAATTCCTTCGGCGTGAAATGCGAGCGCGTCATGTTCAAGAAAGATTTGCGCGCCGCCATGCAGCGGATGCTTGATGCAGACGAACCTTACGTCCTCGACGTGGTGGTGCCTTACAGCACGCACGTCATCCCGTTCATTCCCGCCGGCAAGACCGTGGCGGACATGATCTGGAAGCCGTAAGATTATCCCCAGAATTCAAAAGGCCGGACAAAATCATTTGTCCGGCCTGATTTGTTTGTGTTCAGCCCTCCGCCCCTCACATGGCCATGTGCGAAACCAGATCGCTCCAGTTGCTGTAGCCGGTGGCGCCGCCCACGGCCCGCGCCTGCACCGTGTAGGTGGTGCCCGGCGTGAGACTGTCCAGGACAATGCGGCGCGCCTGGGTGGAATCCACCGTTGCCAGCCACG
>JAJXXI010000466.1 GCA_021781185.1 bacterium | reverse complement strand
CGTTCAGCCATCTGATAAAACCCAGCTGAATATTTATTATGATATAAACTTATGAAAATTAATAAACTCTTTTGTTCCTTGCTTTGCTTGATCTTGGTGAATGGAGGGCTTTTTGCTTTGGCGGACTCTGCGACAGCCTCGATCATTGTAACAAACTATGGCGCTAAGGGAGATTTATTGACGTTAAAGGGGGTTTCAGTAGTCAGTAATTCAACCGCCATTGTCTGTCCGTCGGCTAATTTTGTGATTTCCGATATTAACAAGTTGATTGAGGTTTGGAATGCGGGAGCTTTCCGCTCCGTCAGTAATGAAACATTGGTAGCTACCATCACAGCCATTTCTTCCCCATCAAACATCACGGTGAGCATAGCTGCTGGGCGCACCGCGACGGGGCTGGCGGGTGTATATGGCACTGATAACCGACCGGCTTTCAGTAATGCGGTTGCCGCATGTGCTGTGCCCACTGATACAATTATCATTCCAGAGGGGAATTATCTCCTGATCGACACAAATCGGGACGGTTGGACCTATGGCGCAGGTTGGCATGCTGGGGTGATTCTTTTTCGTGGTGGCATTACGTTTGAAGGCCAGGGAAACGTTGTTCTCACTAGTCAAGGGGGCTGGCGCAATGACTCAGCCGGGGTGGCCAATCGAGAGATGCTATTCCTGATGTTATCCCCCATGACGAATAATTATCCGCTGGTATGGAAAAATCTCACATTAGACGGCGGAACACAGGGCTATATCAGCAACCACGATTATCCGGCGCATCCTTATGATGGTGAAGGATGGGATACCACCCATCATGCAATCGCATACTGGCAGGTTTCATCGTCTGTCATTTTAACTGCAACCAACAATTTTTTTGATTGCACGTTTCGAGGTTGGCGCGGTGAGATGATCATTAGTGGGCTGGCCATTCAGGGGGGCTTTATGACGGCCAGCAACTGTGTTTTTTATGACGGCAACGCAACGGCTTTGAACATGAACATGGCGCATGACTGGAATCAATGCACCTTTCATAGCATGCGGCAAGTTGAGGAGTTTTATCGCGATTACACCACGAATGCCTCCATCATCAGGAATTGTTTGGTTACAAATATGTTTGGTGGGGCAATAGCGCTGAATGGGAGTTATTACGGATGCCCTACCTATACTATTAGCAATAACACATTTGTCGGCTGCGGGATGTTGTCAACTACTCCTGCCGTGAATGTTTTGGCGGTCAGCAATAATATTATTGGCGGCGTATCCGGGGTGCAACTAGGCTCGGCAGGGTATCAATGCACTTTCAACTGCGGAAACAGCAATCTCGTGTTCTTGGGAAACTACTTTACCAATGTCTATTACGCCTTTTCCGTTCAGGGTGTAGGGCCAAACTTTGTGGAATCGGTGATGGTGGCTTCCAACACATTCGATAGCTGCACTTTTATTGGTGGCGGTTATGGTTGGTCAACAAATATCAACTTTCAGAACAATCTTAGTCGTAACTCGACCGTCAACATAGGCTGGCTTGATGGTCGCCCGTCTTTGCAGGGACAATACATCAAAGATCAGGGCAACCAGTATCCAGTGCATATTTACAATGCTTGGGGAAATGGCCAAACAAATTTGATTTCTTACGCCTACGGAGCAAAGGCAATCTTGGGCGGATCGTCGCAGCTATACGCATTGGAGGGAAATTTGGGGCAGTTGCCGCCCCAAGCGCAGCTCTGGGTAACTAATGCTTTGACCGAACCGTTGCCCATTTACCTCAATGCGGCCATGACTGGGACGCCTGTAACGATCATGCAAAATTCGGCACAGACATTCTACTGGTCTGGTAGCGCTTGGACGACTAGCCAAGTAAATAATGCATATTACTTGACGGTGAATTTCGGCTCAGGTTCGGGCACTTACGTTAGTGGCACAACTGTCATTGTGGTGGCATATCCGATTAGTGGGAAACGGTTTGCCTATTGGAGTGGTGATACTAATCTGATGTCAAATCCATTTGCGACTAATTCTACCATCACCATGCCAGCGGCCAATGCCATTATTACGGCCAATTATGTTGCCAAGACTCTAGCTCCACCTGTTAACCTGCGCCCTGCTCAGTAAAATATGATCAGCCTACAGAAATTTGAATGTGGAAATACAAATTTCTTCTGAGCTCTTTTTCGCAGTTTGCTTTTTAGGGTTCTCAGGTTATCGAACTTCTTGCAAATCAATGGCCCGCAGGTGTATAGCTGTTTTCTATGTCTGTCACCGAGCGGAACAAAACCGGCCAGAGGTGAGCGATTCAAAACCGGCCACTCTGAAGTAAGGGATTCATATCATTTCTGGTTTTTCAATCAAAGGATTTTCGCTGTGAGGTAGAACTAGCAGAACCGGACAGCGAGCCGTTCAGCTCGCCGGTTCTGCGGTCGGAGGTTCGTTGGACTTTCTGCTTTTCTTGTTTTCCTGGGTGATCACCGGCGCTTCCTTGACGCGATAACTTTTGCCGGTGATGGCGACGACTTGGGCGTGGTGCAGGAACCGGTCAATGATCGCCCCGGCGGTGGGCACGTCACAGAGCAGTTTGCCCCATTCTTCCAGCGGCCGGTTGCTGGTCATGATGGTGGCCTTGTTTTCATAGCGGCGCATGATGACTTCCAGCAGATATTCCCCGGAGTGCTTGGGCAGTTGCTTCAGCCCCATGTCATCAATGATCACGAGGTCGGGCTTCAAGTAGCGGCGCAACGTCTTGTCCTGCTGGTTGAAGGCTTCGTCTTTCATGAAGTCGCGCACCAGATCGAAGATGGAACGGTAGAGCACGAGGAAGTTCTGGCGGATGGCTTCGTAGCCGATGGCCTGGGCCAGATGGGTTTTGCCGACGCCGGGTGGGCCGAGGAACAGCACGTCCTTGGCTTCACGGATAAACCAGCACGTGGCCAGATCAAAAATCTCTTTCTTGTGGACCGATGGATTGAAGCTCCAGTCGAAGTCGTCCAAGGTTTTCAAGTGGCGGAAGTCCGCCAGCTTGGTGTGGCGTTCCATCTGCCGTTGCTGGCGGACGTTGAGTTCGTCCTGGCAGATGAGTTCGAGGAACTCGGCGTGGCTGAGACGATTGGCGGCGGCTTCTTGCAGGCGCACGTCGAGGGTTTGAATCAGGCCGGAGAGGCGGAGTTGTTTCAGGGTGGTGGTGAGGGCATTCATGTTTGGTTGATGGTGGAGGTTGCGGGGGTGAAGCAATCGGGCACACAGTCCCGGTAAGTGTCGAGGTTGCGGATCAGCGGATGCGTTTCCAGGAAGTCCAGTTGCGGCGACGGCACGGCCTGTTCGAGCAGGGTGCGCAAGTCGCGCAGCCGCCAGGTGCCGTGATGCAGGGCTTTTTGCGACGCCTGTTCCAGGGCTTTGACCGGATGCTTTTGGGCCAGCGCCAACAGCCCATGCAGGACGCGGGTGCTGATGGGGCCGCGTTGTTGCACCATGCTCTCGGCCCAACTGCCGGTCTGCGGGCCGATCAACCGGGCGCGATCCAGCAGATGATCCAGACTCGCTTGCACGACGCGGCGGTAAGGCGAATGCAGATGGGTCGGGTCGGTGGTAAACTTGCCCGGTTCGGCCAGCGCGTGGACGGCGATGACTTCCCGGCGCTGGTTGAGCACCCGCAGCAGGCGGGACTCCCAACGCACCCAGACTTGCCGGCCCACATACTCCGGCGGCACCGAGTAGTAAGCCCGTTTCAGTTCCACATAACCGTCCCCATGCACCGTGCGGGGCGCTTCTTCAAATACCGGGAACAAACCCGCCGGCAACGACAACAGTTTGGCGCGTTCCACATCGTTGAACACTTTGCCAACCTGCTGCCGGGTCGTGCCGTGGATGCGCGTGTCGGCCACGCCACTTTCCCATTCCGAAAGGAAAAGATTTTGCGCCGCCAGACTTTCAAAGCAGCGGCCCTTGAGCGCGTTGTTCTGGGCGAACTTCACGCCCGCCTCGATCTTGCCCTTGTGCTGCGGCATCGCCGGGCGCGTCGGCAACATCACCGTGCCGTAATGCCGGCAGAACTCCGCCACCTTGGCATTGAGTTCGGGATCATACCAGTCCGCCCGGGTGACAGCGGCCCGCAGGTTGTCGATGATCAACGTGCGCGGCACTCCGCCAAAGTAGCGAAACGCATTTTCCAGACACCGGATGAAGCTCTCGGTCGTCTGCTGCCAGACCACTTCACTGTAAGCTTTCCGGGAATGGCTCAAGACGATCCGAAACAGGTGGGGCCGCTTCCGTTTGCCGTCCACCAGCACCCACGCGCCCTGGCCAAAATCCACCTGCGCTTCGGTCCCCGGCTCCACCTCCATCCGCACAAACGGCACCGGCTGGGCCTGGAGCAACTGCCGCACGAAGCGCTGCACGGAATGATAACCACCCGTGAACGCATGGTCACAAATCAGATCCTGATAAATCCGTTGCGCCGACAGACCTGCCTGCACCGCCGATTCAATCGCCGCCTGCAACGGAACACACAGACTTTGCCGGCCAGACGCCAAACTCCCGGTGAGCGGAATGGCCGGTTTTAACTCCAATAACGGTTCGGAGCCGGTGTGCAGAATGGCTGGTTTTGCCGCCGGATCAGACTCCGAGCCGGTGAGCGCTTTGGCCGGTTTTGAACCGGCCAGTCGTAAATGCCGTCCCACCGTCTCGCGGTGGATGTCCAGTTCACGCGCAATCCGCCGGTGGGACCAGCCATGCGCCGCCAAAGTCATTATCGAATGTTGCAAGCTCACATTGAGTTGATTCATCGCGTCTTTGTGCCGTCTGCACGACACGCAACGCAATGCGTTCCTCAAAGTGGCTGGTTTTCATTCGCTCTCTGCTGGCCGGTTTTGACCGCTCGCTGACACAGAAGCTATTATACTGATCAAAACCAACAAGAAATAAATCTGCTTTACCATTTGAGAACAGTAAATGTTAAGGGTGGTATTAAAAATTGGCTTGTGAATTTGAATTCTATTCCAAACGGAAAGTGAACACTGCTGACCAATAAAAAATATGCACAAAACCGTTGATTTTATTAGTGATTTACAAACGGATGGGCGTTTTCACCCCCACGCTCTGACCCATAGCG
>JAJXXI010000447.1 GCA_021781185.1 bacterium | reverse complement strand
TGCCTTGCTGCAAGGTGGCTTCCACCACGATGCCATCGCTGCGCTGCCGCAATTCCAAGGACAACTGGGTGCCGCCACCCGGATTGAGCACCACTTGCAGCGAGTCGGATTTGGATTCGACCATTCGCAGTGCGCTCTGCATCATCAAGTCGTGGGTGCGGTCCAATGTCTGACGGCGAAGCTCCGGGGTGCTGGCAGCCATCGCCGCGTCCTCGGGGGCGGACGGGTCGTGAATCATGTCATTGGCCACCGACGCCGTGGCGGTCACATTCTTGTTTTCCAATGGAGCGGTCCGGGGCGCGGATGCAACAGAACTGCCGGAAACGGAAATCGCCTTGCCCGGCAAAATGCTCTCCCGCGACGAGGAAACCGGGTTGCTAGGCAAAACTTTCTCGCCTTGCCCGGCATCTTTGTTCGTGGTTTCCACTTTTTTCATCGTCGTAGCCTGTTGAGCAACGACTGTGCCATCCGCCTTGACGGGGGTGGATGACGGTGGCTGGGCCGCCGCATTGGCCTGAATCACGACGGGCTCCAGCT
This sequence comes from bacterium, assembly GCA_021781185.1. GTDB lineage: Bacteria > Verrucomicrobiota > Verrucomicrobiia > Limisphaerales > UBA11358 > UBA11358. Next base: position 4,553 of record JAJXXI010000447.1, on the reverse strand, counting down.
TGGAATCCATCGGCAGAGCGGATGGATTTTGAACGGATGGGCTTTTGCCGGTGGAGTCACCATTCCCGGCAATGGCGGGCGTGGAAACATCCGGATTCGTGACCGACGTTGCCGGAGTCCTGGCAGCCGCTGATTCCGTCGGTGAATTTTTTATCGGGACCAATTTTTGCAGGTCAGCCGTTTGCGTGGCTTGAAGCCCAGCACCGGGAGCGGTGGTTGGCGATTTTGCCGGCAGACTGGCCAGCTTGGCTTTTGTCGTCGAATCGCTGCCCGTCGAATCGGTCGTCACCGGAGTCAGCTTGCCCGTGGCATCCGTGCCCGCCGTCAGCCCTGTGCTCGAGATGGCTTTGGCCGCACCCGTCAGCGGGGTGATTACGTCGGCCTTTGTTACCGCCTCGGAAATCACCGCCTTGGCATTTGGCTGATCCGGCGTCACGGGTGTTGCCGGCGGATTGACGAACAATGACGCCGCCGGGTTCGGGGATGCATCAATCGGGACATTGGGTTCAGTTGTTTTGGATGAAACCTCAGTCTGAGTCGAACCGGCATCCGGCTTTTTGGAATCTTTGCTTTTTACAGTCGTCTTCGAACTTCCAGTCTTTCCCGGTGAACTTTTCTCATCCGGCAACGGTGTTGCTGCCGGGCTGATGTTCACGGGATTCGGATTGGCGGGATTCTGATCTGAAGAATTGGGGTTAGCCGCCGCGCTGGCGGCCTTGGCCGCTTGCGCCCCGTCCGGGTTTGCCGACGGCGGCTGAACGGGCGCGGCTGCCGGGCGATCGGATTGCGGCGAGAGTGCGCGCGACATCAGATTATCAAACGGCTCGGCCCCGGAATCAGGGGCGTTAGGCTTCACTCCGGTTCCGCCGTCAGAGCACGCGGCGTTGCCCGCCGATGGTAAAATACTGGTCAGTGAAGTCATCAAAAGGAGGCCGCCCCGGCGGGCGAATTGGTGTTGGCGGGCAATACCCGGTGCAACTGCTCGGTCAATATGGCGGCGCGGCGGGCGTTGATTTTGCTGCTCTTGCTCAGCATGTCGAGGATGGCGCTGGCGTCGGTCGTCTTCATGGTGAACAGGATGGGCAAGACATCGTTGTCGGACATTTCGCCGATCATCGCGGCCGCCCCGGCGGGCGACATGGCGGCAATGAGCTTGGCCTGGTGCTTCACGTTCTCCTGCTCCTGGGTTTTGAGGAGAATGACGTTCTGATCAAAGTTGGACTGCATTTGCGCCACGGTCTGCGTCACCGTCGTAATTTCCTGCCACTCGGAGTTCAGCCGGGTTTGCAATTCATTCAACTGCTGCGCCCGCAACGCAAGCGAATCTTTCTCCTCCTTGATCTGCGCCACCCATTGATTGAATTCCGGGTTGTGAAATTTCCAGGAGGGATCGTCATCGGCGGAGCGATAAGCTTCTTCGTCGGCCCGGACTCCGGCGAACTTCGACGGGTTCAGGACGAAAACTGTGGTGGCCAGATACAGCACCCCGCCGGCCAGCACGGCAAACCAGGAAGATTGTAGGATTCGAATCATGTTAATTCTCGTTCATGACCGGCTGGAGCAATCCAACTGCGCCGCTCATCTGCACCGCCAGTTCATCCAGTTGTTTCTGTTCTTCGCGCTGTCGAGCGAGCGCGTGCGCCTGGCGTGAACGGGCGTAAAAACGGTCCAGCGCCTTCCGCTCGCGGGTGGCTTTCAGCAGGTCGTTGAAGGCCGTCTTGGCGGCGCGGTTCACCTCGTCCAGCGCGGCGTGGCGTTCGTTGCGCTTTGATTCCAGCGCCAGACACCAGCCGCGCAACCCCATGATTTTCGAGGCTTCGGCACCGCTGCCCAGTTCGTGTTGGAGCCATTCCCAGCCCCCGGTCAACTCCGTCTCTGCGGTTTTCAGTTGCTCTGCCGCTGTTTCGCAGGCTTCGAGCGATCGTGAATAACGCTGCTGGGCAACGCGCTCCTTCTGCTCGCGCAGCGTTTGCAGCGATTCGAGGGGGAATTTAAAAGGTTTCATGGTCGGCCGTCATTTTTTGTTGGCAGGCAGCTTGCCGGCCGGTGCCGGTGTCGCCATCAGTTGCGTCAGCAAAGGCCAGGTTTGCGCAGCCAAAAATCCCTCGTTGACGCCCTGCCGTAAAAACTTGTTCAGCGGTTCGCGCAGGGCGATCGCCCGGTCAATCGCCGGATTGCTGCCCGCCGGATACGCGCCAATGTTGATCAGATCCTGGTTGCGCCGGAAAACCGCAAGGTGCTCGCGCGCGGCGGCCGTCAGCGTCAACTGCTCCGGTTTCAGCAGATCGCGATTCAGCCGGCTGACGCTATCCAAAACGTCAATCGCCGGATAATGATTTTGCGTCGCCAGGTCGCGCGACAACACGACGTGGCCGTCCAGAATGGAACGCACCGCATCCGCGATCGGGTCGTTCATGTCGTCCGCCTCGACCAGAACCGTGAACAGACCGGTGATCGAACCCTGCTCGCCCGTGCCGGCGCGTTCCAGCAGTTGCGGCAGGAGGGAAAAAACCGAAGGCGTGTAGCCGCGGGTTGTGGGTGGTTCGCCGACCGCGAGGCCGATTTCCCGCTGCGCCATCGCAAAGCGGGTCACCGAATCCATCATCAGCAGGACGTTTTTTCCCGCATCGCGGAAATGCTCGGCGATCGCCATCCCCAGGAACGCGCCTTTCACCCGGTTCAGTGCCGGTTCGTTGGAGGTGGCGACAATGATCACCGATTTCTTCCGTCCGCGTTCGTCCAGATCACGTTCCAAAAACTCCCGCACTTCGCGGCCACGTTCGCCGATCAGCGCAATCACGTTTACGTCCGCCTCCGCGTGCGAAGCCATCATGCCCAGCAGCGTGGATTTGCCCACGCCGCTCCCGGCGAAAATGCCGAGGCGCTGGCCCCGGCCCAGCGGAGTGAATGTGTCCACGGACTTGATGCCCGTCTGGAAAACATCGCGGATGCGGTCGCGCTTGAGCGGGTGCGGCGGACGCAGGTGCAGCCCCACGGAATGATCTGCGATGACCGGCCCGAGACCGTCCAGCGGTTTGCCGAGACCGTCAATCACTCGGCCCAGCAGCGTGTCGCCGACTGTGATGCGCAGCGGCGCACCGGTGGCGATCACTTCCGCCCCGGGATGGATTCCGTGAATTTCGCCCAGCGGCATCAGGAGCAGATGATGATTCCGGAAGCCGACCACTTCCGCGAGCATCTCGCCGGCATGACGCGCCGACTGGATGCGGCAAACCTCGCCCAGCGCGGCAAGCGGGCCTTCGGATTCGATCACCAAGCCGATGAGTTGGACAACCCGGCCGCATTTTTCCGTGACGCGCGTCTCCCGCACCCGGCGGGTGGCTTTTTGCATCCGGCTGACCGAACAAGATGGCTGGATGGACATCATGAAAGCAGGGAAAGGCCGAGCTGTTCCAGCTTGGTTTCACGGCGGGCGTCAATCATTCCGAACCGCGTTTGCACAAGGCAGCCGCCGCGCGTGACTTCGGAGGAGGTGACAAACCGCAGCGGACCGGTTTCTGCCAGGCCGTTGAGCACGGGTGATTGATGCTGACGCAGCAGTGCGAGGTCGTCGGGATGCAGTTGCACGGTGATTTCCGCCGAGCCTTCCACCTGCTGCACCGTTTCGCGGACCACGGCTTCGATCATTTCGCTCGTGATGGGCAGTCCCGCGACCAGTCTGCGGGCGGCCTCCAGCGCCAGATCCATCAGGGCGGTTTCCGTGGCCTGCACCACCTGCGGGATGGCGTTGGTCAGGGATTGCAGAACGCCGTGTTGCATTTCCGCGATCTCGTTCCGCTGCTGAAGCAGTTGCTTGCTCAAGGTGCTTTCGCCGTCTTGCCGGCCGCGCTCATAGGCGGCCGCCTCACGTTCCTGGAGAAAGTCCTTCCAGTCCTGCACCGGTGCCTGCACGAGCAGGCGCACATCGCGCAGCGGGCGGGGAAACGGAATGGAATCAGACCATTTCATTTTCGGTGGCGCGGGCTTCATCCAGGTCTATTTCTCCGTCGGCTTCCAGTTTGCGGACCGCGTCAATGATGCGGAACTGCGCCGCCTCGACATCGCGCAACTTTACGTGGCCGAGGAAGATCAGTTCTTCCTGCACCGATTCGGCGGCGCGGCGGGAGATGTTGGAGAGCATCAGTCGCTTCAGTGGTTCACTGGCTTTCTTGAGCGCCAGCGTGAGGTCGCGCATGTCAATCTCACGCATGATGCGCTGGATGGCCACGGGCTGCAGCAGCAACAGGTCTTCGAAGGTGAACATCTTTTTGCGGATGGCGCCGGACAAATCCGGATTGCGCACCTCCATGCTGGCGAGCAGTTCGCGGCTGACGGTCTTGTCCATCGCGTTGAGCACGTCGGCCACATTGGTCAATCCGCCGGTCTGTGTGAGCGCGCGGGTTTGTTTTACGCCCAGCTTGGCGTTGAGCACATCCACGACCTTTTCGCCCACTTCCACGGGGGTGGGGGCCAGCGTGGCCAGCCGGTCAATCACCATGTCCCGCTGTTCGGCACGAAGCATGGTCAGCACTTGGGCGGCTTTTTCAGGCGAG
>JAJXXI010000456.1 GCA_021781185.1 bacterium | reverse complement strand
ATAGGGCTATGCACGTGACTCCACCAACCGCAAGCGGTAGTATTTCTGGGGATGACAGAAGATTATCCGCGCACACTGTTGGAATTGGAGCAGCGCTTCAGCGACGAAGCCGATTGTCGGGCTTATCTTTTCACGCTGCGCTGGCCGCAGGGGTTTGTTTGCCCGATTTGCTCTGCCAGCGGCTTGGCGATCCGTCGCGATCTGTGGCGTTGCGTTCAATGCGGTCGAGAAACTTCTGTCCTGGCAGGAACGATTTTCCAGGACAGCAAACTGCCCTTGGCGGTCTGGTTCCGGGCGATGTGGCAGGTGGCGGCCCAGAAGAATGGCGTCAGCGCATTGGGGTTGCAGCGCGTGTTGGGTTTGGGCAATTACCGGACCGCTTGGTCGCTGTTGCACAAGTTGCGCCGGGCGATGATCCGGCCAGGCCGGGACCGATTGAGTGGAGTGGTCGAAGTGGACGAAGCCTATTGGGGAGCGGAGGAATCGGGCGTTCGCGGTCGCCAAGCGGTCAAAAAGGCTCTGATTATTGTCGCCGCTCAAGCCGACGGAAAGGGTATCGGCCGCATCCGGTTGCGGCACATTCCCGATGCCGACCGAATCACGTTGCATGGTTTTATCGCCCAAGCCATCGAGCCGGGCAGCACGGTGGTGACCGACGGCCTGCAAGCTTACCGCGAACTGGAAGGTTATGTTCACGACCGCCAAATCCAAAAACATCAACCTGCGGACGCCGAACATTTGTTGCCGCGGGTGCATCGGGTTATTTCGCTGTTCAAGCGTTGGTTGTTGGGCACTCATCAAGGTGCGATTGCTCATGAATACCTCCAAGATTATCTGGATGAGTTCACGTTCAGGTTCAACCGGCGCAAGTCGGCCTCACCGGGAAAACTATTCTACCGTTTGGCCCAACAGTCGGTTCAGGTTTCACCGGCCCCATACGATTCACTCTCACATCACTAGCCATAGTGGCGGGTGGAGTCATGTGCATAGCCCTATAAGGTTATGACGCCAGTTCGATCGAAGCCGGTGGAAAGTGAAAAATCCACGCCTTATGATGCCAGTCCGGCAAAAACTATGACGCCAATTAAATCGGTATTAGTTAGTCCGGCGTCGGTGTAACCTGTTGTTGCGGCGATCCGCACTGTAGTTTCTCCGCCGCTGCTGGTCGAACGTTTGATGTTGTAACTTATTGCACCCGGGGAGGCATTCCAAGTCAACGTTGCTTGTGTGCTGTTTGCACCGGCGGCCGACCCGATCGGTGCCGGCGGTGCGATGTATTTATCGTCTGCGCACTCTGAAATGTGACCACATCGCGGCTGGAGGCGGCTTCGGGTTGCACCTGGACGTCGGTTGGAAGATTGCCATTCTCGTCGAAGATCACCAGCGTGTTCGCATTCGTCCCCGCGTTGAGCCAGCATTCGGGGATGTAAACACCAGGTGCCGGAACAACTTCCGGGTAGCGTCCGAGGTTGTGTCCATTCACCCAAACCGAACCGCGCGCGAGACCTGACGTCGTCACCCGCCACATCGGGTCGGTGCCCGTGAGCCCGAAGGGCGAAGCGGTAAATGTGCTTTTGAAGAACTGCGGGCCATTGAACGTCATGCCGCCTGACAGCGCCTGCCATCCGGTTGGCGAATTCGGATTGCCGGGGCCGCCCTGTTGCTCCCACTTGTTCAGCGCGGCCTTGCTTTGGTAGGCGCTGAAGGTAACCGCCGAGTCGAGTCCACCGGTATTCCCGGTGTTTTGAATCAGGACGGTGAGAAGATTTGGACCACCGGTCTTCCAGGCGCTGGTCAGATCAACTTGGAACGAAATGTTCCAACCGGTATTGGTCGCAAGGAGGGTTCCGTTCAAGTAAACCCAGCCGTTGTCATCAACACTACGAAAGGCGGCAAACTCCGCTCCTGCGGATGCAATTGTCGGCAGCGTGGTCTGAAACCAGGCATACCCTGGCTGACTGCCAAACGCATCGGTCCCAACCGTATAATTGCTCCAGCCCGTTGCATTGGTGGCCGGGGGAGTCTGGCCCACTGCCGAGCTGTCTGTCATCATTAACCTCCAGTCTGCCAGCGGCGTGGGACCACTCACTGGGGATCCAAAAACATATGCTGGTCCAGTCAAGCCTTTCACGAACATCTGCGAGATCTCACCAGTGTAACCAACCAGCTTGTTGCGGCCATAATGGGCCGTGAATATGGCAATCTTATGGCTACCTGCACGTAACGTCGCCGTGAACGAATTGGATGAAACATTTGTTGACGGAACGGCCACTCCATCAACGAATGGAATCATATGGTCGGCCACTGTCACAAATGAGATACGGTAGGTGCCAGAAGAAGGAACAGTGACGATGGTGCGATACCAGGCGCAATTGCTGACGTCGCCGTCTGCTCCCATTTGCTGCGGTCCCGACGAACTTGACAGCCAGCCGCCGGTATCATATCCGGGAGCCGCTTGAGCTATGCCACTCATGGTCTGCCACGCGGTCAGCTTCGCGGCGCCCGGATGGGGGCCGGGGGTTGTAATAGCCGACAGTGCCACCGGCGTGTCGTCAGGCCCATAGGCGATCACCGGGTTGTCCGCCGGGTTCTGCCACGGTATCTCCGTGGTGAGTTGCAAATAGCCATTTGTCACCGTGGCGTTGCCCACATACTGTGGTCCGCAAACGATATAGTTCTGTGTGCCCACATCAACAAACCATGTATCGTCGGCCAGCATATCGCTCACAGTCAGAATGCGCACACGTCGCGAGCCGGTCTGGAAACTAAAGTCGGCTGCGCCGCTGGAGGGGTAAGTGGTCTGGAGCGTCAGATTGGTTCCATTGAGGCTTAAACCCGGCGCACCTGTTGAAATCGTCGTGCCCGCTGGCACGCTGAAGTAAAGCTCGGCTGGCGATCCTGCTTGTCCGTAAATAACCATCGTGGTGGTGTTGGCTTGCTGAGTGATGCCCAGGATGCGGGTGGGCGCAACATTCAACGTGACGCCGGGGAGCATCGTGTAGCCGGTGACGACGGGCATGATTTCGCTCGGATTGACTGTCAGCGATCCGGTCTGCGGATACGTGACGCCGTTAAAATTCACCTGGGTTTGCCGGGCTGACGTTCCCGGATTGGCCAGAAATAGAATGGTTCCGGCGGCCGACGCGCGGGCGGTAACGGCGATGGCCGCATTATTGGCCGAGTTTTCAAAAGTGCTGGTCGCGTTGTCGCTGGTTTCCAGAATGCGCTGGAAACTGCGGGCAAACCAGGCGGCGCGTTTGAATTTGTAATATTCACCACGAAGGTCGCCGGTTTGTCCCACGGCAGCACCATAATCATAGCTGGCCGCATCCTCATCATCATTGAAGTAATCGAAGTCGGAACCTCCATGCGCCATGTAGTAATCATAGCCGTTGCCGCCATAGGCGATAATTTTCCACGTTTCCCAGTCCTTTTCGCTGACATCCGACGCGCTCTCGCCATATTGATCGAACCAATCGCACCAGAACTCCGTGGTCATCCAGGGACTGGTGCGCGAGGCGCTGCTCCAAGGGCTGCTCCCCGCCGGATCGTGACCGTGGTTCATGCCGCTGAAAAAGTAAGGAACTTCCAATCCGGCGGCGAGAGCCGTTGATTGCAGATACCGGAAGTAAGGGTCGTTCAGTCCATCGGTTCCCCAGCCGCTGGGATGCTCGTTTTCAAGCTGGACTAGGATGACGTTGCCTCCACGATTGATTTGATTGGTAACAATAATGGGCAGGAGTTTTCCCCAGAAGCGGGTCACATATTGTTCAAAGGGAGCATTGTCAACGCGAACTTGGAGGTTCGGCACGGAGCGCAGCCAGACCGGATAGCCGCCACTGTCCCACTCGGCACAATAATAAGGCCCCACCCGAGCAATGGCGTAAAGTCCCAGCGACTTGGCGAGCTTGAGGTAGGCGTCCAAGTCATGATTGCCGGAGAAATCAAACTGGCCGCTCTGTGGTTCGTGGTAATTCCAAAAGGTGTAGAACTCGGTGCAGTTGAACCCTGCCCGCTTGAAGCGCATCAGCCGGTCCGCCCAGAGTCCTTCTGGAACGCGGGCATATTCCATGCCGGCAGAGACGATGAATGTCCGCCGGCCGTTGATCAGAAACCCCTTCCCATCGAAATTGATCGCCCTCTGCGCGGCGGGTTGCGGTGGAAACATGCTGTCATTGGCGCGTGCGCCCGGCTGCATCAAGGGAGCCAACGAAATAATAACGCCCGTGATAATTAGTGCTTGGATTCTGTTCATATTTCAGTTTCTCGCTGCATTTCCCGGAAAACCAAATGTCCTGAAACCTCTGGAAATTGCAGCCCTTGAATTACTTGACCATATTGAAGCCGTGTTCAACAAAAAAGGGGCTTGGTGGTGCAACCGGTTCATATAATTTCAAGCATTGGTGCTGAACTCTATATTCGCAACACCCCACGGAACCCCCGGCCGCCATAGTAAGACTCCGCACCGTTGTGCCCCACGAAGACGCGACCGTAGCGACGATCACCATAAATCGCGCCGCCAAGTTCGCGGATCTCCGCCGGCGTCCGCAGCCAGCTCGATGACTTCGTGTCGAACTCGCCCAGCTTTTGCAGCGCGAAATATTCCTCCTCCGTCAACACCTCCACGCCCATCTCCGCCGCCGCATCCATGACGCAGTTTTGGGGTTTGTGTTCCTTGCGCGCATCCAACGCCGCGCGGTCGTAGCAAAAACTGACGCGGCCCTTGGGACTTTGCGCGGCACAATCCATGAATACGAACTCGCCCGACTTTTTATCCTGCCCCACCACATCCGGTTCGCCGCCGGTGCGTTCCATTTCCGCGAGCGACCACAGCTTGTCCGGCTTGGCCTCCAACCGCGCCTGCACCTTGGCCCACACCAAACCTGGGTGACGGGCCTTGTTCACGTCAAACCGGGCTTTCAACGCGGCCAGCAATTCGTCGCGTTGTTTGGGGGACGATTCCTTTTTATTGCTCTTCATGGTGTTCATTGTTTGGGCGGCGTCAATTCGTGCTGCCATTCTGGACGAATCCCAACGGGATTCAATCACTCAGCTCAGGGTTGGCGCGAAGCGACTACCCAGGGAACGTG
>JAJXXI010000564.1 GCA_021781185.1 bacterium | reverse complement strand
GGTGGCGGAAATCCTGGCGCGCGGCCGCACACCGGTTTTCTGTGGCGGCACCGGGTTTTATTTCAAGGCGCTCCTTGAAGGACTTGGGGAAGCCCCGGCCGCCAACTCAGAACTGCGCGCCGAACTTGAGGCGGCATCGCTGGCGTCTTTGCTTGATGAATTGCGCGAACGCGACCCGGCCGCCTATGGGAAAATTGACCGACAAAATCCACGCCGGGTCATTCGCGCCGTGGAAGTCATCCGCCTTACCGGCAAGCCATTTTCCACGCAGAAATCACGGTGGAGCGAGTGTTCTCGCGAGCCGCTGTTGGCAAAAGACGCCGGTTCGCCGGGAGCCTTACCCCGCCAACCAGCGGCATCGCGTTTGATTTGTTTCACCCGCGCCTCTGCTGATTTGCACGCACGCATCAACAGCCGTGTGGATGAAATGTTTTCGCGGGGCCTGGTGGACGAAACCCGGGAACTTTTGAAGCATGGGCTGGCCGAGAACAAGTTTGCCATGCAAGCCATCGGTTACCGGCAGGTGGTCGAGCATCTGCGGGGCGAACGTGATCTGGCCGGGACAATTGAACTGGTGAAAGTCCGCACGCGTCAGTTTGCCAGGCGTCAACTCACCTGGTTCCGCCGACATGGCAATTGTCACTGGCTTCAATTGAATCCTGGTGACTCGATAACAGAAATGCTGTCAAAAATCACGACGTTGTAAATTGCCCCGGGAAAAATCATCGCGCATTTCAGTGATCACACATTGCCGCTGCCGGAATGATTTGCGGCGCTGTTCTGGAGCTAAATTTGTCCGGCATGCCGCGTTTGCGGCCCTGACGATCAACTCTAATTCCTTGGCACCCAAGGACGCTGGCGAGGTTTTTCTTCAGAACTGGTTGCCAAAAGCGTTTGATCTTCTTCAGCTTCCCCAAACAAAACGATCGAGGATGTAAACGGCGTTGACACCTTTGGCAGCGCAGTTTAGTCTTCCGAAAACAGCAACACCATGTTACTTCGCATCAGCTTAATCGTGGCGATTCTGGCCGGGCTTGGCGCCGCTGGCTTGGGATATTATGAAGTGTCCACCCAAATTCCTTCACTCACCAAGCAGCGCGACGACGAAAATAGTGCCAAGAAGCAGGCGCTGACCGAGCTCGCCTCCACCAAGACCACTCTGAAGAAAACCCAGGGTGATCTTGCCCAGACAAAACAAGAGTTGACCAACACGCAAGGTGAACGCGACAAGGCCATTGCCCGCGCCAACGACCAGCAAAAGCGCGCCGACCAGCTTTCCGACAAGCTCGGCAAAGTGACTCAGCAGCGTGACGATGCCCAAGCTTCTTTGGCCTCCTACACAGCCTCCGGTTTGACGGCCGATCAGGTCTTCAAGCTCAACAAGACGCTCAAGGACACCTTGGCAGAAGTGGACGTCATGAACGGTGAAAAACTGGTTATGATGCACAAGATCACCGTTTTGACCAATGAGCTTGCCAAATTTATCGGCCCGGACAATGTCGTCAGACTTCCTGCCAGCTTGCATGGGAAGATCGTGGCGGTGGATCCCAAATGGGACTTCGTGGTGCTGAACATTGGTGAAGACCAGGGGTTGATCCCCGATGGCGAACTGCTGGTCAGCCGTCATGGCAAGCTGGTGGCCAAGGTTATTGTTCGCACGGTGGAGAAGGACCGCAGCATTGCCAACCTCGTCCCCGGCTGGAAACTGGGTGACATGTATGAGGGAGACGCGGTTTCTCCGGCACATCCGGCTTCTTGAAATTGAAATGAAGTTTTTGGGCGTCAATCTGCTGCTGCTGCTCGCTTTGCTGGCGATGGCGGTTTCTTTTTGCGGATGCGCCTCCACCGATCCGGACAATGCTTCAGTCCGGCCTTGGAACGCCCCTCAAGGCTGGGAAAACGGTCTTGGCGGGATGGACACCCAGCATCGCTAACGCTTCCGCCGCACGCAGCGTGATGGCGTAAAAACAAAATCCACTCTGGCGTCATGCGGTTCCGTGGGGATTTTTTCCCGCAGTTGAAAGTCATGGCACACGCCGCATTTCACCCCGCCGATATTGGCCAGTAAACGGTCGTAAAATCCTTGGCCGCGTCCCAGCCGGTTTCCGTGCAGGTCAAACGCCATGCCCGGCACCAGGCTCACATCAAGCTTCTCCAGCGCGATTTCCCCGCAGTCTGGAGCCGGTTCCCGCACGCCAAATTTTCCTATGACAATGTCCGTGGCCGGGATTTGGATGCGTCGGACGGAATAGGCTCGGGCCGTGGGGTCGAAGGCGGGCAGGGCGCAGGATTTTCCCGCCGCCAGAAATTTTTCCAGCAGTGGCCAGACATCGAGTTCATCCGCCAGTGGCGCAAAGAATAAAATCGTGTGCGCGCTGTGCAACTGCGTTTCCAGCCGGTCACACAGCCCGATGGATTCCACCGCCCGCACGGCCGGGGAAATGTTTCCCAGCGCGGCGCGGATTTGCGAACGCAGTTCCGCCTTGAGATGGGGCGTGTTCATTTTGAACCGCCTCCGCGAAATTTGGCAAATTCCGTCCGCCATTTCTCGACGCGTTCCTTGATTTTTTTTTCCACGCCTTGTTCCGTGGGTTCGTAATATCGCCTGTCCGCGCCGAGATAATCCTGCGGGACAAAATGATCCCTGCCGTCATGCGCATAGTTGTAGCCCTTGCCATGGCCGAGCCGTTCCGCGCCTTGGTAATGTTTGTCGCGCAAATGTTCCGGCACGGCAATCGTGCGGCCGGAACGCACGTCTTCCAAGGCGGCATCAATCGCCAGATACGCAGAATTGCTCTTGTTGGCCGTGGCAATGTAGATCGTCGCCTCGGCCAGCGGAATCCGCGCCTCCGGCCAGCCGACAAATTCCGAGGCGGCCAGGGCGGCATTCGCCAGCACCAGTGCCATCGGATCCGCTAGCCCGACGTCTTCCGCCGCACAAATCACAATGCGCCGGGCGATAAAGCGCGGGTCTTCGCCCGCATGAATCATTTTTGCCAGCCAATAAAGGGCTGCGTCCGGATCGCTTCCACGCATGGATTTGATGAACGCGGAAATCGTGTCGTAATGTGCGTCCCCGTCGCCGTCATAGACCACGGCCTTTTTCTGAATGCTTTGCTCGGCGACCGCCAACGTGATGCGGATGACGCCATCCGCGTCGGGTGCGGTGGTGAGCGCGGCGATTTCGAGCGAATTCAAGGCCTTGCGTGCGTCGCCGTCGGCAATTTTGGCGAGATGCCGCAGCGCGTTTTCGCCCGTCGAAATTTTCAGGTAGCCGAGGCCGCGGTCCTCGTCCTGCAAGGCGCGTTGCAGCAGCGTGAACAGTTCATCCTCGGCCAGCGGGCGCAGTTCGAAGATTTGCGAACGGGAGACGAGCGGCGAGTTCACAAAGAAAAACGGGTTGTGCGTGGTGGCGCCGATGAGCTTGATGACGCCGCTCTCCACGTCCGGCAGCAGCACGTCCTGTTGGGCTTTGTTGAAACGGTGGATTTCGTCAATGAAAAGAATGGTTGGCTGGCCGGCGTTTTCGAGCCGGTTGGCCGCGCCGGACAGCACCCGGCGCATGTCGGCAACATTTGATTCCACGCCGCTTAATCGCTCGAATTTGCTCTTCGTCTGGCGGGCGATGATTTGGGCGAGCGAGGTTTTGCCCGTGCCGGGCGGGCCGTAAAAAATCAGCGACTGGATGCGGTCGGCCTCAATGGCACGCCGGAGAAGCTGGCCGGGACCGAGAATGTGCGACTGGCCGGCGTATTCATCCAGGCGGCGCGGACGCATCCGGGCCGCCAGCGGACGGCTGCGGAAAGTTTCGGGGGCGGACACGGGATTTTCCGCCAGCGGATGTTCCACCGTGCTTGAAAACAAATCATCGCGTGCCATTCCGGAAAGGTAACACCGGGCGGCATCCGGCAAAATAAAAAAGCCCGTCCGCAGACGGGCTTTAAAGAACACCCCACCATTGCCGTGTCCAACTCGATCCTTAGAACATGTATTGCTACATGTGGAACTCGCCCGGCGGCTTTCGACTTCCAGTGAAGGCATGTCGGCCACTGCCGTGACTCATTCCGTGATCGTTTTAATTACGGTTCAAGGACTGTTGTAAATCACGAACAAGGCAGGGAAAACTGGTTTTTAAAAGAACGACTTCAACTGACTGGAAAATCGGCTTCCTGGAGGTTTTTCTCAAGTGAAAATTTCAAAAAAATTTCACCGTTTGGGGCAACAAAAACTTGCGTTCAGTTTTTTATGGGAGTGTAATAATCAGCCTGCCAATTTTCCCGCTTCTTTCCGGACGGTTTTATCCGTCCAGTTTGGCCTGAAGTTCAGCCACCTGTTTCTCCAGTTCACGCGTGCGGCGGATGACTTCCGGCAGTTGCTCCAGCGCGATCATCTGGCGTTTGGCTTGCTTGTCCGGGGCGGCGGGAATGCCGAGCACCACGCCTTTGTCGGGAATGTCGCGCATGACACCGGACTTGGCGCCGACCATGGCCTGATGGCCAATTTTCAAATGGCCGGCAATTCCCGTTTGTGAAGCGATGACGCAATAATCTCCCAGCCGCGTGCTGCCGGCAAAGCCCGCCTGGCCCATGACCAGACAATTTCGGCCGATGACCACGTTGTGAGCGATGTGGACCAGGTTGTCAATTTTGGTTCCTTCGCCGATTTCCGTCGCGCCGAGGGCACCGCGATCAATCGCCGTGTTCGCGCCGATTTCCACGTCATCGCGAATGATGACGTTGCCCACCTGCAACATTTTGCGATGGCGGCCTTCGTCAAACACGTAGCCGTAGCCATCCGAGCCGATGACGGTGCCGGCATGAATGGAAACTCGATGGCCGATCACGCATTTCGGATAAATGACCACGTTCGGAAACAGGCAGACCTGGTCGCCGAGCTGGCAGTCGCGGCCAATATGATTGCCGCCGAGCAGCACGGAGTTTGCGCCAATCTTGACACGCGCCCCGATGACGCAGTTGGGGCCGATGTGTGCCGTGGGATCAATCTGTGACGTGGCGGCGATGCTCGCGCTCGCGTCAATGCCCGGGGCCGGCGCATCGGGCGGAAAAAAGACCGGCAACAGCCTGGCCACCGCCACCCGCGCATTGGGCACGCGAATGACGACTTTGGTCGCCGAGGTGAATTCGCCTGAGAC
>JAJXXI010000653.1 GCA_021781185.1 bacterium | reverse complement strand
GCTGGAGCACAAGGCGGTCATTTTGTTCGATGCGGCCTACGAGGCTTACATCACCGAGCCGGGCATGCCGCATTCCATTTATGAAATTCCCGGCGCGCGGGATTGCGCGATTGAATTCCGCAGTTTTTCGAAGAACGGTGGTTTTACCGGCACGCGCTGCGCGTTCACGGTCGTCCCGAAATCGCTCAACGCCTATACCAAGAACGGCGAGGCGCAGCCGCTGCATCCGCTCTGGAACCGTCGCACAACGACGAAATTCAACGGCGTGTGCTACATCGTCCAGCGCGCGGCAGAGGCGCTGTATTCACCTGAAGGCAAGGCGCAGGTGGCCGAACTCGTCCAACATTATCTCGGCAACGCGGAAGTGCTTCGCAAGGGCGCGAAGAAAGCCGGTCTGAAAGTATTTGGTGGCGTCAATGCGCCTTACATCTGGGTGCGCACGCCCAAGGGCGTCACCAGTTGGCAGGCGTTTGACAAGATCCTGAACGAAGCGAACGTGGTCATCACGCCCGGCAGCGGCTTCGGCTCGAAAGGCGAAGGCTATTTCCGCATTAGCGCCTTCAACAGCCGCGCCAATGCGGAGGAAGTGGCGCAGCGGTTGCAGACGTTGAAGTGGTGAAACGCGCGGTCAAAAATTGAATTTCCACAGCGGCGGTCGTTTGACCGCCGCTTTTTAATTTCAGCCAAATGATTTGTCCGTCTCCAATTTCGCGGCGGTTTCGCGCCAGTCGTCAAGCCGGTCGGTGACGCCGATTTGGGCGAGGTAATCCAGATTCAACCTGGCTGTTTCCGCTTTGCTGCAAAGCGCGTTGGCGACGTGGACGGCGGTAAGGGCGCTGAATTTTTTCAGGTCGCTCCTTTCCGGCGTGTGATGAAACGCAACGGCTTCGACGACCGCAGCAGGCAGCCCCCACAAGCCGAACAGATAGGCGGCTAGACCGGCGTGCGTGGCACCAAAAATTTCGAGTTCGGCTTCGGGCAGCGGGATTTTCTCCTTTTCGGCCAGCATCAGGGCTGCTTCAAATTCTTTCGGCAGGCTGTCGGCGAGCATGAGTTTGCCCATGTCATGCAACATGCCGGCGGTGAATGCCTCCTCGGATTCGATGAAGGTGGCGCGTTCGAGACGCATGATGGTGCGGGCCAGTTCACCGCATTTCATCAGATGGGTCCAGAGCGCGTCGGCGGAAAATCTTTTCAGCGGCGCGGAACGGAAGCTGGAATAAACTTGCGCGGAAAGGACAAGCGAACGCACGGTGCTCATGCCGAGTTGTTGCACGGCTTCCACGGGGTCGTTGACCGGTTTGGAGTGGCCGAACGCGGCGGAATTGGCGATCCGGAAAATTTTTGTCGTGATGCCGGGGTCTTGGGCGATGATTTGGGCGATTCCCTGAATGGAGGATTTTGGAGATTCGATTTCTTGGATGATCTGGTGATAGAGCATCGGGAAGCTGGGCAGGGCGTGCATTTTTCCGGCCAGGCCGCGGAGCTTGTCGTCTTTGAGATAAGAATCAAGGCTGCTGATGCGGGCGAGGGCGGACTTGAGCGTTTTTACGTCAAACGGCTTCGGGATGAACTGATGTGTGCAGTTCAAAGAATCGGCGGCCTCGGCCTGGTCGGTGGCACCGGAGATGATGATGCGCGAGATTTGCGGATATAGTTTGCGAATTTCGGTGAGCAGTTCGATGCCGCTCATGCCGGGCATCTGCATGTCGGCGGCAACGACGTCAAACGCCGCCTGGCGGAGCAGTTCCATTGCCGTCTGGCCGTCCGGTGCCACGGCGGTTTCCCACCGGTCGCTTTCGCCGGCCAGCAGGATGCGATAAAGCTGAAGCAATACTTCGTTATCTTCCACGAACAGGATTCGTTTCATGCTGAAATGTTTTTCAAGCAATTTTCCCGGCCACACAGTTTCCCATTGCGGCACCGCAGTGTTCTGATATGCTTGCTTTCCGTTTTAACAAAAAACAAAAGATTTAACAAATACTTATATGTCACAGCATCGCAGCCTCCGCGCGGCCTCCACTTTGGGCGGCAAGCGCAATGTTCTCAAACGTTTTGAACGCACGGCCCTCCTCGAAAAGCGCGGCCATCGCAAGGCCGGCGACAAGATTACCGGCCTCCGCAAAACCAAGCCGGAAGCCTGACCAATTTGCGGGTTGCGGTTTGCAACGCTTGATTGGGCCGGCAGGATGCGCTTGATCATGAATTGGCACCCGGCCATCGCAAATACCAATGGTTCGCCTCCAAAAATTTCTCGCCGACGCCGGTGTGGCTTCCCGCCGGGCCGGCGAGCAGTATATTTTGGCCGGACGGGTCTCCGTCAACGGCCAGGTCGTGCGCCTGCTTGGCTCCAAGGTGGATCCCAAGCATGACCAGGTGGCGGTGGACGGCAAATTGGTCCGCGCCAAAAAGCTCATCTACGCCGCCCTGAACAAGCCCGTTGGTTGCGTTTGTTCGCGCAAGGATGAATTGGACCGGCCGACGATTTACGACCTGTTGCCGCGCGAATGGGAGACCGTTCAATCCGTCGGTCGTCTGGATTACAACAGCGAGGGATTGATTTTTCTCACCAATGATGGACAATTCGCCCTGCGCCTGACGCATCCGCGCTACGGCATCCGGAAAAAGTATCTGGCCACCGTCGAGGGTGAGGTCACGCCGGCAATGCTGGAGCTGTTCAAAAAGGGCATATTTCACGAGGGGGAACGGTTGAAAGCGCTTTCGGCGAAGATCCTTTCCAAGACCCGCGCCAAATGCGTGGTGGAATTGGAACTCGGCGAGGGCAAGAACCGCGAGGTGCGGCGACTATTTGAATCGCAGGCGTTGACGGTGAAAACATTGCAGCGGACGCAGATCGGAAAAATCCGGCTCGGCGAATTGAAGCCCGGGAAATGGCGGACGTTGAATGCGGTGGAAATTAAAACTTTAACATCAGACATATGAAAACAAATTGCTGGTTGGTTTTGGGCACGATGATCGCCACAAGCGCCATTGCCCAAGTAAACACAAACACTCTGCCGGAAATTCCGGCTCCGGCCACCGTCGCTGCGCCTGCTGCGGCGGAAAGCGCCACTCCTGAAGCGGTTGCCGCGCCGGAGAAAACGGCACCAGAGAAGAAATCCTCCGTCCCCAAAAAGAAGAAGGCGGAGAGGAAGACGGTCAAGCACGTCAAAAAAATTTCCGAGCCGACCATGACCTTGGTTCCTGGTTCTGCGACGGTCGTTTCGCCGAACCTCAACGTGCGCGGCCAAGCGGGTTTGAAGGGCGAAGTGATTGGGCATCTCAAGAAAGGTGACTCGGTCACCGTCATTTCGCAGATCAATTTGGACAAGCACGCGTTGGATGAACCGGCGCAATGGGTGAAAATCGCCCTGCCGTCCGGCTCCAAGGTCTGGGTGAGTTCCCACTTTGTGGATGCCGCCACCAAGACCGTCACCGCCCGCCGTCTCAATCTGCGCGCCGGGCCGGGCGAAAATTACAGCGTCATCGGCACTATCGAAAAGGGCACGGTCGTCACCGAAGTCGCCGGCAAGAAAAACTGGATGGAGATTGAGCCGCCGACCAACGCGTTTGCCTTCGTTGCCGCCATGTATCTTGACCAGAGTGTCATTCCGGCCCAGCCGGTGCCGGCAACCATGCCTGAGACAACTCCGGTGGCTCAGGCTGCTGCGCCCACCACCACAATTGTGGCGGCCGCCCAACCGGTTGTCTCAACTCCGCCTCCAGCGACAGCGCCGGCTGCTCCCGCCAGCGCACCGGCGGTTGCGATGACCATGGAGCCGGAGCCTGCGGTGGTGGATACGAATCCGCCCCCGCCGCGCGTTGCCACGCATGAAGGCAATGTCCGTTCCTCCACCAGCCTGGTTGCGCCCACCGCCTACGAACTTTACGATCCGGCCACCGGCAACCCGATTGATTACCTTTATTCGCCGACCACCAATCTGGATCTCTCCCGCTACAATGGCGCGCAGATCATTGTAACCGGTGAAGAAGGCATGGCAGCCCGCTGGGGAGCCACGCCGGTGATGACGGTTCAACGCATTTACGTGGTGAACGCCAACCCGCCGGCCGCTTATAATAAAATCCAAAGCCCGCGCGCCAGCCAACAAACCATCAGTGGAACCCAGCCTCTCCAACGTCGTTGATGGGCGTGCCATCGCGGCGCAGATCCAGAAGGAACTTGCTGTTCGTGTCGCGAACCTGAAGGGCAGCGGTGTCACGCCTGGTCTGGCGTTCGTGCGCGTCGGGGAAGATCCGGCGTCCAAAGTGTATGTTGGACGCAAGGAAAAAGCCTGCGCCGAACTCGGCATCGTCTCCGAAACGCATGTTTTGCCCGAAGCCACGACTGAAGCGGATTTGCTCGCGTTGATTGCAAAACTGAACGCCGCCGCGCACCTGCACGGCATCCTCGTGCAGGCGCCGCTGCCCAAACAGATTCGCGAATCCGTCGTCTTCTCCACCGTGCTGCCGACGAAAGACGTGGATGGTTTCCATCCCGTGAACGTCGGCAAGCTCATGCTTGGCGATCCGACCGGCTTCAAGCCCTGCACGCCCGCCGGGGTTGTGGAACTGCTCGTCCGGTCCGGCGTGAAAACCGATGGGGCGGAAGTTGTAATCCTCGGCCGCGGCAACATTGTGGGCAAGCCGATGGCTGCCATGCTTTGCCAGAAAGGGAATGCCGCCAACAGCACCGTTACCATTTGTCATTCGGCCACGCGCGACATCAAGGCGCATTGCCTGCGCGCCGACATCATCGTGGCCGCGATGGGCGTGCCGGAGTTTTTGAAGGCAGACATGGTCAAACCCGGCGTCGTGGTGATGGACGTGGGCGTGAACCGCGTGTCGGATGCCTCGTCCAAAACCGGCACCAAGCTCGTCGGCGACGTGGACTACAAAAATATTTTACCCATTGCCGCCAAAATCACGCCGAACCCCGGCGGTGTTGGTCCAATGACCATCGCGATGCTTTTGCAAAACACCGTCCGCGCGGCGGAAATGAAAGCCAACTGACAATTCTTGACGAATTGATTAGTGTAGTGTCTCACAAATGACTGAAGGTATTGATTTTCGAGTATATTGTGAGCGCGTGTCACGAATTGCCCAACCGATTACCTTGGATTCTGCGGATCGTCTGGAACTGGAACGCTGGGTTGTCG
>JAJXXI010000052.1 GCA_021781185.1 bacterium | reverse complement strand
TCAAACCGGTCGAATAAGATGGAAAACATGTTTTTTATCATTTAATCGCCGTCATCTCACCTGCAGCCCTCAACCATCGGCAGGTTTTGAAACTGGCTCCACCAACTGTGTGTTTTCTGGAAATGCTGCGGCGCGCGGCGGAGCGATTGAGAATGGAAATGGCGAAGTCTGTCTTTCCACGTGTGTTTTCACCCACAATTTTTCTTCCGGCTGGGGCGGCGCTTTGGACAACTGGGGGACGCTGACGGCGGACCTTTGCACCTTTGTTGCAAATTCAACAGCGGGAACTGACGGTCTGCCAAGCAATTGGTATGGTGGCCCCGGCGGCGCAGGCAGTGATGCTGCGGGAGGTGCCATCTGCAATTTGGGGACATTAGCCATCAGCCGGAGCATGTTCACCAACAACTTTGTCGCAGGAGGAACAGGTGCCGATGGATTCGTGGGACACCACGGAGACCCTGGCATGGACGGTGGAAACGGGGGCGTCGGTGGCGCGGGTGGGAACGCCAAAGGTGGCGCACTTTACAATGCTGGCACGGCACGAGTGATCAACTCAACCTTCGCCTTCAACTCGGGAGCGGGTGGAAACGGCGGGGCGGGCGGAGCGGGAGGGCCCAACTATGGAGGCCCGGGAACAGGCGGTAATGGAGGTGGTGGAGGCACGGGTGGCATGGGAATTGGTGCCCTGTTGAACGTGGGTAACCTTCAAATCATCAACTGCACATTCGCCTTCAACTCAGGTTCACCTGGTAATGGAGGCGCGGGGGGTGACGGCGGCAGTGGCAACCTCGGTGGATCGGGAGGACAAGGCGGAAATGGCGGTTCAGGCATCGGCGCACTCTACGACTACCAGTCCTCCTCGTGCCGGATAACGAATTGCACGCTCGCAGCGAATTCAGGAAGAAGCGGAACAGGCGGAAGCGGCGGTGCTGCCGGCTACACGGAATATCCCTACGGTGATTATGGTGGAAGTCCCGGCTTGCCGGGATCGGCCGGTTCCGGCTGTGGCGCCATCGGAACAACCGGGAGCGCACTGGCCAACACCATCCTGACTGCGAACATGCCGGGCGGCAATGGCGCTGGTGCGATCATTGACCTTGGCCACAACCTCAGTTCGGACGCGACATGCGCGTTCACAAATGTTGGCAGCATGAACAACATCAACCCTAAACTCGGCTCGCTGGCCGACTGCGGCGGACCTACGCTGACGATGGCATTACTGTCTGGCAGTCCGGCGATTGATGCCGGTTCCGTTGCCGCAGCCACGGCGACTGATCAGCGCGGTGTTCCCCGTCCGCAAGGGCCGGGTGTGGACATCGGTGCTTTTGAATATCTTTACACTCCTGTCTTCATCGGCGTGACGATTGATAACACGACAAATTGCCAAATGCGATTGACCGGGCTGACGCCAAATCCGAGCATTACGCTTCAAGCGTCAACCAATCTCCTGGACTGGTTGGATGTCAGCAACTTTGAAGCTGGCGTGAATGGAGCATTTCAGTGTATTGACCCAATTTCCAGCGCGGCACCAATGCGATTTTACCGCTTAAAATCTGCTTCTCCGTAACTTTGCCCGGTTTTCCGGCATTTCTGAGATTGCCGATCGGTTTAGCAATCCGAATAAGCAACGACTGGCGCGGCGCAAAAATTCAGTTTTCATTTTTGGGCAAACCGGCGTAGTTTCCGCTTATGAAAGCCATCAGCCTATTTTCAATTTCCATCGTGACCGCGGTGCTGGCGACCGGGTGCGGCGATCATTCGTCCAAAACCACCAAAACCGCGGCGGACACCAACGCCACGCCCAAATATGATACCGGCAATCCGCTGACTGTTGCGCCGGACTATCTCGGCGCGGTGATGCAGGCCAAGAATTATTCGGAGAAGCAAATCAATGTTTCCTACATCAACGAGGACATCCAGATGTTCAATGCGTCGGAAGGCCGGTATCCGAAAGATTTGCAGGAACTGATTCCCAATTATCTCGCCAAAATGCCCGAGCTGCCCAAGGGCTTCAAGCTGGTATATGATGACGCCACGCACACAGTCAAGGTGGTTAAACAATAACAGCCTGCGCCATTCAACCGTTTGAATTTTCCGGAGACCCGCCGGTCACCGCCGGTGATCACCTCATTTTTCGCTCGCCAAGCCTCCCGCGCCAAAACAGAATCCGCCTTTGTTTCCGAAAATGAACGAACAAATCGTCATCCTCGATTTCGGCTCGCAATACACGCAGGTCATTGCCCGGCGCGTGCGCGAGTGCAACGTCTATTCCACCATCATCCCGTTCAACACGCCGGCGACGAAAGTCGCGGCGATGAAACCGCGCGGGATCATCCTCTCCGGCGGTCCGTCCAGTGTCTATGCGCCGGATGCCCCCTTGCCAGACCAGACGATTTTTGAACTGGGCGTCCCGGTGCTTGGCATCTGCTTTGGCGTGCAACTATTCGCGCAGTTTCTCGGCGGCAAGGTCGAGAAAGGCCAGAAACGCGAATACGGCAAGGGCACGCTCGTCGTGAAAGACGCCTCCTGCGAGCTGTTCAGCAAATTGCCGAAGTCGCTCCAGGTCTGGAATTCCCACGGTGACAAGCTCACCAAACTGCCGAATGGCTTCAAACCCGTCGCCGTCACGGAAAACTCGGAATTCGCCGCCATTGAAAACCGCGCCAGGAAATTTTTCGGCCTGCAATTTCATCCCGAAGTTGTCCATACGCCGCGCGGCAAGGAGATCATTGCCAACTTCGTCCACGGCGTCTGCCGCTGCGGCAAGAGCTGGACGATGCGCAATTACGTGGATCAGGCGGTCGAGGAAATCCGCGCGCAGGTCGGCGGAGAACACGTTGTGCTCGGATTGAGCGGCGGCGTGGATTCGAGCGTGGCGGCCGCCTTGCTGCACAAGGCCATCGGCGACCAGCTCACCTGCATCTTCGTCAACAACGGCGTGCTCCGCGCCCGCGAAGCCGAAGTGGTGCAGAATGTCTTTGCCCGCAGCTTCAACATCAAGCTGCAATACGAGGACGCAACCAAACTGTTTCTCACCAAGCTCAAGGGCGTCACCGATCCCGAACGCAAGCGCAAGATCATCGGCAAGACGTTTATTGACGTGTTTCAGGCGGCGACCAAACGCGTGGGCAAGGCGAACAAGGCGAAGTTTCTTGCGCAGGGCACGCTGTATCCCGACGTCATCGAATCCGTGCCGATCGCCGGCAATCCCGCCGCTCTCATCAAGAGCCATCACAATGTCGGCGGTTTGCCCAAGGGCATGAAGTTCCAGCTCGTCGAGCCGCTGAAAAATCTGTTCAAGGACGAAGTCCGGCTGCTCGGCGAAGAGCTCGGCGTGCCCAAGGACATCGTCTGGCGGCAGCCGTTCCCCGGCCCCGGCCTTGCGGTGCGTATTCTGGGCGAAGTCACGCCCGCGCGCTGCGAGATTCTGCGCAATGCCGACGCCATTGTCGTGGAGGAGATGAAGTCCAGTGGATTATATTATAAGATCTGGCAAAGTTTCGCCGTGCTGCTGCCCGTGCGCAGCGTGGGCGTGATGGGCGATGAACGCACCTATGAATACACCATCGCCATCCGCGCCGTGGAATCGCAGGACGGCATGACCGCCGACTGGGTGAAGCTGCCCTACGATCTGCTGGAGAAACTCGCCAGCCGCATCATCAACGAAGTCAAAGGCGTGAACCGCTGCGTGTTCGACATCACCAGCAAGCCGCCGGGGACCATTGAGTGGGAATAAACTTCTCCGTTGTTTCTGGCAATTTGCCAAAACGAACACATCATGCGAGCCATGAGCAAATTGCGCGGGAAAGAAGCATTATTGAGAATCAACAAGCTTTTGCACAATCATCCGGTTAAGGCATGTTGAAAACCAATTGGTTACATGAATCATAGGTTTCATTTTGCGATGCGCTTTTGGCAACGAATTCTGCCAGAGACATTTGCTCAAAAACATTCACGCTCAAAATTTGTAGAATTTGCGATAAGCTAACTTCCAATCCAAGCTCCTTGCGCAGGATCGCCACCAGCACGTAAACGCAGACGGCAATCCAGACTTGGGTCTTGACTGCGTTGTCGGTCGTCCCGAAAAAGTGTTTGATCCGCAAGTTCTGTTTGATCCATTTGAAGAACAACTCGACTCGCCAACGGCACTTGTAGAGTTGAGCGATCGTCAGTGCCGGCAGGTCGAAGTTATTCGTCAGAAAGACCAGCGCCTTG
The DNA here is from genome assembly GCA_021781185.1 of bacterium. Classification (GTDB taxonomy): domain Bacteria; phylum Verrucomicrobiota; class Verrucomicrobiia; order Limisphaerales; family UBA11358; genus UBA11358. The sequence goes on along the minus strand of JAJXXI010000052.1, from coordinate 959 downwards.
CCGGTCGCCGGATCGGTATAGCTGACTCGCCGGAACCGGTCGGGATAATGTTGGATACTCTTGGTCAGCTTCAGCCACACGATTTGATCGCTGCGCACCCCCGTGCTTGGATCCACAGGGCGCGACGCCAGCCGGTTGATTTGCAGACCCGCCTTGGCGCGGGTGACAAAGAAGGCGCCGGCCAGGACAAAACGATAGAGCCGCGCGAAGTCCACATAGCCGCGATCCATCACATAGAAGGCTCCCGGTTCGAGGATCAGCTCGTCCAACACGTTCACATCGGCCTGTTTTCCTTGGGAAATCGCGATCATCGTCGGAATCGGGCCGCGCAAATCCAGCAGCGTGTGCAGCTTGACCGCCGCCTTGGTGGAACGAAAGCGCGCCCAAGGAAACAAGCTCAAGCACAAATCAATCGTGGTCGAATCCAAGGCGTAAACCGTTTGCGACAACTCCAGGCCCAATGGTTCGCTGGCGTAAAGCCGGCGCGCCCGCGCGATCAAGGTTTGCGCCAGGTCGTGGTAGATGCGCCAGTCGCGTGCGCGGTTGGCGTCGGCCAGCGTGCTGTGAGCGGCGGTGGAACGAAAGCCCATGTGATAGAGCTGGTCGGGCCGCGAACGCAGGCAGACTTCGATGTCCGCCAAGCTGTCGCGATAAGTCAGTTGGGCGAAGGACATGGCCAGGAATTGATCCCAACATGGGAAGTTACGAACGCGGTCGTTGCCGCCGTAGCGTTGGACACAGCGGCGAAATTGTTCGGGGTGAACCCACTCGGTGACTTGAGAAAAAATCGTTTTCCCGGCGCGCATTTTGCCAGTTTGGCACTGTCGCTGCTGCGGGAAAATCGCAAACGGAGTTCATATCGCTCACACCTCAAAAAACTCACAATCTCTTTTGTTTTCAATCCGTTTATTCATTCACAACCTCGCTAAACCGGATGACAGTGGGATATTTGGCATCCG
>JAJXXI010000252.1 GCA_021781185.1 bacterium | reverse complement strand
CAGCAGCCCGGGATGGCCGGCCATGGAAGATTGAAGCGTGGAAAAATTGAGTGAGCCGAGCAACCCCCAAACCATCAGGATGCCGAAAAGAAAACCAAAGTCGCCCAGACGATTGGTGATGAACGCCTTCTTGGCCGCATCGCCGGCGCTGGGCTTTTCAAACCAGAAACCGATGAGCAGATAGCTGGACACGCCGACCAGTTCCCAGAAGATGAACATCATCAGGAAATTGTTCGCCAGCACGATGCCAAGCATCGAGAACGTGAACAGGCTCATGAAGGCGAAAAAGCGCGCCATGCTCCGGTCTTCGCGCATGTAGCCGAAGGAATAAATGTGGATCGCGCCGCCGACGCCGGTGACGATCAGGAGCATCATCATGCTCAACGCATCGAGTTTCAGGCCGAAATCCACCTGCAAACTGCCGATGGACAGCCAGTTCGTGGAGATTTCCGTGACCGCCGGATGCCAGCCGTTGGCATGGATGAAAGCGAGCGACAGGATGAAACTCGTCACGACGGCGGCAATGGAAATCAGCGAGCTGAGCACCTTGCTGCGCAACGTGAAAAGCGTTATCACCACCACTGACAGCAGCGGCAGGAACAAAATCAGCCAGGGCAAATGTTCGTATTTCATCCGTCAGAGTTTCATCGAGGTCAAATCCTCAACGTGCGCGGACTGGCGCTTGCGATAAAGCGCAACGATGAGCGCGAGACCGACCGACACTTCCGCCGCCGCCACGGTGATGATGAAGAACACCAGCACCTGGCCGTCGAGCTTGTTGTTGAACCGCGAAAACGAGACGAGCGCCAGATTGGCGGCATTGAGCATCAGCTCCAGCGACATGTAAATCACCAGCAGGTTGCGACGCAGAATGACACCGAACAGCCCCAGGCTGAACAGCATGAAGCTCACAAACAAATAATGATGGAGGCCGACGTGCATGTTATTCGAGTTTCTTTTTGCTCAGCAGAATCACACCGATCATCGCCACGAGCAGCAGCACCGAGACAATTTCAAACGGCAGCGTGTATTGCGTGAACAACAATTTTCCCAACGCGTAAGTCCCGCCTTCGATCGTGGGTTCAGCCACTCCGTCACCGGCCGTAGCGAGTGATTTCACCAAAATCGAAACAATCCCACCAACGGCAATGATGCCGGCAAAAAAGCCAAAGACCTTTATTTTCCGGCGTTGCTCCACCTTCAGGTCAAGCAACATGATGACGAACAGGAACAGCACCATGACCGCACCCGCATAGACAATGATCTGCACCGCCGCCAGGAAGAAGGCATGCAGCAGCACAAACAACCCCGCCATCGAAATGATGGTCAGCACGAGAAACATCGCGCTGGTGACGGGGCTGCGGCTGAATGGATTCGCAATGACGAGGACGCCGCAAAGCAGCGTCAGGGCCGCGAAGACGTAAAACAAAACGTCCTGCACCGCGCCGCCGCTGATCAAATTGTTGATGGCTTCCATTGCTGATTAGATTTTCACGGGAAAACTTTCCTGCGCTTCCGCTTCTTCCAGCTTGTGTTTCCACTTCTGGATGCCGGGACTGACGCCGCCGAGCGTGAGGAGTTTTTCCTTGTTGTAGATCATCTCTCCACGGCTCAGAGCGGTAAGCGAGTAATCCTTCTGCAAAAAGATCGCCTCTTCCGGACAGACTTCCTGGCAGAAGCCACAGAAGATGCAGCGGAGCATGTTGATCTCGAATTCAGCCGGCATCTTTTCCGCGTTCGGGCGATCCGCTTTGAGGCCGGTGCCGCCGGGTGGCGTGATGCGGATGGCTTTCGGCGGACAGACAAATTCACAGAGCTGACACGAAACGCATTTCGTGTCGCCGTCCTGATCCTTCACCAAATACGGCGCGCCGCGATACCCCGTGGGCAGCGTCCATTTCTGTTCCGGATATTCCATCGTCACGACCTTGCGCCGGATGAGCGTGTTGAAGGCGTGACGCATCGTGACCTTCAATCCGCCGACAATCGCCGGCAGATAAAGCTTTTCCCAAAACGTCAATTCTTTGCGATTAACTGTGATCGCCATATCAACTCCTCGCCCACAGCCAGACGGCCGTGATTAAAATGTTCACCAACGCCAGCGGCAGAAACCGCCGCCAGCCCAGGTCCATCAACTGGTCGTAGCGGAAGCGCGGAAACATCCAGCGCACCCAGATGAACAGCACCATGAAAAACAGCATCTTCACCAGAAACACCAGGATGTTGGCCAGCCCCATGCCGAGCGAATGAGCCGGCTGATCCAATCCCCAGAACGGCAGCGTCCAGCCGCCGAAAAACAGCGTCACCATCATGGCCGACGAAGCAACCATGTTGGAATACTCCGCGAGGAAAAACAGCGCGAACTTCATGGAGCTGTATTCCGTGTGGTATCCGCCGACCAGCTCGGTTTCCGCCTCCGGCAAATCGAACGGCGTGCGGTTCGTCTCGGCAAACGAGGCGACCATGAAAATGACAAACGAGAGCGGCGCATACATCACCAGCCAGCCGTGGCCGGACTGCCAGTTGATGATCTGGCTGAGGTTCAGATTGCCGACAATGAGCAGCACCGGAATGACCGACATGCCCATCGAAATTTCATACGAAATCATCTGTGCGCTGGAACGAATACCGCCGAAGAAAGGATATTTGGAGTTCGCCGCGTAACCCGCCAGCACGATGCCATATACGCCCATTGAAACGATGCCGAAGGTGTAGAGAATGCCGACGTTCAAATCCGCGATGACCATCTTCTGCTGGCCCATCATGGAGCCGAACGGAATCACCGCGACCGTGAGCATCGCCGGGATCACCGCGATGGCCGGCGCGAGGAAAAAATAAATCTTCTTCACGCCCGCCGGCGTGAAGTCTTCCTTGAACATGAACTTCAAGCCATCCGCCAGCGGCTGAAAAATACCAAGCCGCGTCAGGAACGGGCCGAGAACAGGAATGTATTTGACGAACGGCGGCGCGGCGCGGTTCGGACCAACGCGGTCCTGGATCCACGCCGAAATTTTGCGCTCAGCCAGCACGGAATACGCGACCATGCCCTGCACAACGCCAACCACGATGGCGATCTTGACGATGCTAAAGATGATGAAATTCCAGTCCATTTTAGATTTGCACCGTCACGCCGGTGTCGCCGAGAGCCGCCCAGGTCAAACCGTTGAACGCTGGCACGTCCTTCGCCATTTCATTGAACAGACCTTCGACCGTCACAAAACCGTTCTGGCCGGTGACGTTGTGGACGAGATCATGCAAAAACTCCCACTCAGCACGCGCGTCTCCGGGCGCTTCCACGGCCTTCATAAATTTCTGAACGCGGCCCTTGGTGTTCGTAAAAGTGCCGCGCTTTTCGGCATGAGCGCAGCCGGGCAAAACGTAATGCGCGAGCTTTGTCGTTTCGTTCGGCAAAATGTCGCTGACGATGAGCGTGTCCAGCTTGCCGAGCAATTCCACCGTCAGCCCGTGCTGTTCCACCACCTCGGAAATGGTTTCCTTTTCGCTCAAGTCCTTGGTGCTGACGCTGTGCTTGACCAAGTTTTCGCCAAAGACAATCAGCGTTTTGATTCTGCCCTGCTCGATGCCATTCGCAATTTTGGCGAGGTTAATACCGACTTCGGTGAAACATATTCCCGTAAGCCGCGCGCCGTTGATATTCGGATTTTTGTCCGCGTTAACGAGCAACTTGTCTTCCGCACCGGTGCGGGCGATGGAATCGCTGATTGCACCGAGCTTCGTCTTCAGCTTGCTCAACAGCCAAAGCTCCTCATTCGTCTGACGCGCAGACGCCACAATGGCGACGGAGCCAGCCGGAGCCTTTTTCAACTTGTCGGAAAGTTCATTGAGCGCCGCCGTCCAGGTGGATTTTTGGCCGCGCACGAACACATCTTTCAAGCGGTCTTCGCGGCCAATCCACCTATAGTTCAAGCGGCCGGCGTCGCACATCCACGGGCCATTGACGGCGTCGTTTTCACGCGGCGTGTAGCGCTGAATTTTTTCTTCGCGCGAACCGATGATGATATTGCAGCCGGTTGCGCAGCTCGTGCAAACGCTCCTGGTTTCCTTGAGGAACCAGACGCGCATCTTGAACCGGAAATCCTTTGACGTGAGCGCGCCGACCGGACAAATGTCCACGGTGTTCAGCGTGTAATTGTTGTCGAACGGCATTCCGGGATACGTGGAAATCGTGTTGTAACTGCCGCGATTGATGATGCCCAGCGCGTCGTCGTGCGCCACGTCGCGCGTGAACCGGATGCAGCGCGTGCAAAGAACACAGCGCTCGGCATCAAACATGATGCGCGGCCCGAGATCAACCGCCTTGGGCTTGTGAACCTTGGCTTCGACAAAGCGGCTTGCGCTCTGACCGTAATCAACGGAATATTCCTGAAGCTTGCATTCGCCCGCTTGGTCGCAAATCGGGCAATCGAGCGGGTGATTGATGAGCAGCGATTCGAGCACGCCTTCGCGCATCTGCTTCACGCCGGGCGTCGTCGTGTAAATTTCCATGTTCGGCGAAATCGGTGTGGCGCAGGCAATGGCCGGACGCGGCATCTTGGCAATCTTCAGGGTGCCGTCGGGATTCACAACCGGTTTGCGATCGGGGCCGAGCGCCGGCATGCCGTATTCGACAAGGCACATGCGGCAGTTGCCAGCAACGGGCAATTGGGGATGCCAGCAGTAATGCGGCACATCCACTTTGGCCAGTTCGCACGCCTGAATCATTGTCGTGGGCGTCAACTTGCCGGACCAGTCGGCGGTCAGACGCGGCACTTCAATTTCACGCCCGTCAACCTTCACCTTGATCTTTTCAATCGTCGGCGCGGCAGGCTTCGTTTCAGTTGTGGCAGCGGTGGGCATGGGCAATCAATGATGCGCGGCTTCCAATTTTTTGGGTTCAGCCGGCGCAGCGGCTTCTTTCGCGCGACGTTCTTCGTCGGCGGCACCTTTGGCAACAAAATCGTCTTTGAACTTGGCGACAAAACTTTGCACAGGCCACGAGCAGGCTTCGCCGAACGCGCAAATCGTGCGGCCACCGGGAATATTGTCGGCAATCTTAACCAGATAATCCGCGTCTTCTTTGCGCCCCCCGCCATGCGTGAGGCGATGCAGCGTTTTATTCATCCAGAGCGAACCTTCGCGGCAGGGTGTGCACTGGCCGCAGCTTTCGTGCGCGTAAAATTCGGAAAG
>JAJXXI010000396.1 GCA_021781185.1 bacterium | reverse complement strand
CGTTCAGGATGCACTCTAGGCCTTCGCCCGCGAGCTTGGTGCGGATGTTGTTGCGCGACAGTTTGGCCCCGAGCGCAAACGAATGAACGCTCACATTGCTGGCACGGCCGAATTCACCCGCAATCGTCGCGATGTGAAATGCGTTCGCTGCTTCATCCTGTAATTTGACGTGTTCCACTGCGGCGTTGTCACCCGCGCAAATTTCCGTCACGGCATTCGTCAGATAGGCGACATTGCCGGTGCTGATATAGCTTTCCACAACGGTCAGCCTGCTGTTCGCCTCGGCAATGACCAGGTTGCGCGGCAGGATCACCTCGCCGTTCTGTTTGGCGGAGGAAATGTAAATCAACTGCACCGGCTCGGCGACTTCCACGCCCCGTGGCACGAAAATAAACGCGCCATCGTTGAAAAACGCCTGATTCATCGCGGCGAAGGCGTTACTGGCCGTTTGCGCGTATTTGCCCAGATGCTTTTCGATGAACGCGGAATCCTGCGCCAGTGTGGCCGCCAGGTTTTCAATCCGCACGCCGCCGGCAACCGGCTTGATGCTGGAAAGCTTCGCGGAGAAAAAGCCGTTCACGAAAACCAAACGAGGACCGGCAAGCTGGGTGAACACGGATTCGTGCAGCACCTTGGATTCCGCGCCATTGACGGCCACCTGGCCGGCCAGTTGGAACGGCAGCTTCGCGATCGGGGCGACGTTCGTGAAACGCCAGTCCTCGTCGTGCAGCGTGGGGAAACCCTGGTCGGCAAAGCTGGCAATGCCCGCCTTGCGCAGCGGCGCGAGCCAATTGGGTTGGGCGGCGTTTTTTTCGAACTGCGAAAATGTCTCCACCAGCGATTCCGTTCCGTTTGCTTTTGGCGTCATGTTTAGAATCATTCTAATTATAAATCAGGCGGATAATCTCCCATGACGACCGCCTTTGCGCAATTGAAAAACCATGTCCAACCGCCAACAAGCGGCCGGCGCCGGCGCGGCGCGCTTGTTTTCGGGCCGGGACGTGGCATTTTATCCCCCCATGCTAACGCAAGACACAGTTCTGGAAGCGCTGAAAACGGTGAAATACCCCGGCTTTTCGCGCGACATTGTTTCCTTCGGCCTGGTCAAGGAAGTCGCCGCCGGCAACGGTGCGGTCAGTGTTGTCATGCAATTAACATCGCCAAATGCCGACGCGGCGCGGCAGATCAAGGCCGAGGCCGAACAGACGCTGAAAAAGCTTTCTGGCGTGAATCAGGTTCACATTGATGTCCGCCAGCCCGCCGCTGGCCAGGCGCCGGCCGGTGGCGCCTTTGCCAATCAAACCAAAGTTCCCGGCGTGAAACGCGTCATCGCCATCGCCAGCGGCAAGGGCGGCGTGGGCAAATCCACCTGTTCCGCCAATCTGGCCTGCGCCCTCACGCATCTTGGCGCAAAGGTCGGCCTGCTCGACTGTGATATTTATGGGCCGAGCATTCCGCTGATGATGGGCGTCTATGAACGTCCGACGGTGAGCGCCACCGAACAGCTCGTGCCGCCGGTGGCGCACGGTGTGAAGGTGATGAGCATTGGATTATTGCTCAATGACGACCAGCCGGTCATCTGGCGCGGGCCGATGATCACCAAGACCATCCAGCAGTTTCTGATGGCGGTTGAGTGGGGTGATCTGGATTTCCTGCTCGTGGATCTGCCGCCCGGAACCGGCGACGCGCAGCTCTCGCTGTGCCAGACCGTGCCGCTGGATGGCGGCGTGGTCATCAGCACACCGCAGGAAGCGTCGCTCGGCGTCGTGCGCAAAGGCATTGCCATGTTCAACAAGGTGAACGTGCCCATCCTCGGCATCGTGGAAAACATGAGCTACTTCACGACGCCGAATGGCGAGCGCGTGGAAATTTTCGGTCACGGCGGCGGCAAGGAGGAAGCCGCGCGGCAAAATGTCCCGTTTCTCGGCGAAGTGCCCATCTTCACCGAAATCCGCGAAGGCGGCGACCGGGGAATGCCCATCGTGGTTTCCACGCCGAATCACGCAGCGGGCAAGGCGTTCATTCAAATCGCGGAAACGGTGCGGAAAAATCTGAAATAGAATTCAGGCGAGCGGCAGCTTTTCCGTCAGAGCGACGAACTGTTCCAGACTCAATTTCTCCGCGCGTTCCATCGGCGAGATGTTTAGCTCGGCAAACGCGGCCTCCAGCCTTTCCCGGGGCCAGTCTTGTTTCAACAATTTCAGCATCATCTTCCGGCGTTGGGAGAAGGACTTTTTCACCAGCCGATAAAAGATTTTGCGTTGCGGCTCCGCCAGCAGCGGCGCAGCGCGGCGATCGAGACAGACGCAGGCGGAATCCACGTCCGGCGGCGGAAAGAAACAGCCCGGCGGAATTTTAAACCAGCCGCGCGGCTCGAAATCGAGCTGCACCAGTAGCGTCAGCACACCATAATCGTCGTCGTCGGTTTGCGCCATTAGCCGCTGGGCGACTTCAAGCTGGAGCGTCACCACCATCATCTTGGGCGCGCGAACGCCGGCGGCCAGTTCCACCAGAATGGGCGAGGCCACCGAGTAAGGCAGATTGGCGACAAGCTTCCAATCATGCCAGTCGCGCGACTCGCGCTTGAGAAAATCCAGCGCGTCGTCGTGAAGCAATTGCAATCGGGGTGCCGAAAATCGTTCGCGCAAAATCGGAATCAATCGCGCATCTTTTTCGATGGCCAAAACGTCGCCCGCCTTCTCCAGCAACCGTTCCGTGAGTGGACCGAGGCCGGGACCAATTTCCAATACTTTGTCTGCGGGCACCAATTCAGCAGCGGCCACGATGCGTTCCAATTGATGCGCATCATGGAGAAAATTTTGTCCCAGTGATTTCGTGAGCTGAATATCGTGCCGGGCCAACAGGTCACGCATGTCGGAAAGTTTCATTTTCAAAATCAAACCACGAATGAGACACGAATCAACATGAATAAAAACCCTCGTTGCAGCATTTCTGATTCACCGGCTTCCTCTTCATTGGTGGTCACTCGTGGTCAAGGACTTTTGCCAGGGCGCGAACAGCGGATGTCAGTTGTGCCTTGGTGATGGTGAGCGGCGGCGTGAAGCTGATCACGTTGGCATGCCCGCCTTCCGGCAGAAAAACATAGCCGCAGTGCAGCAGTCCCTTGATGGCTTGCAAGGCCACGGTCGTGGCGGGGAAACCGTCCGGCAAACGCAACTCGACACCAACCATCAGGCCGAGACCACGAGTGGTAACGCAGATGGAGGATGGAGGATGGAGGATGGCAAGTTGCTGCAGCAGAAACTCGCCAAGTTTTTTGCTCTGGTCAACAAGCTTCAGCCGGCGGATTTCATTGATCTGTGCGAGCGCCATGGCGCAGCCGACGGGATGACCGAGGAATGTGCTGGTGTGGATGGCTTCGCCGTCCGAGGCCGGCCAGGCGGCGTCCATGAGGTCGGCCCGGCCGACGCAGGCCGAGAGCGGAAATCCGCCGGTGAGTGCCTTGCCGAGGCAGATCAGATCGGGAATCACGTCGCCATGTTCGCACGCAAACCATTTTCCAGTGCGGCCTAAGCCGGTGTAAATCTCGTCAAGGATGAGCAGAGCGCCATGCTCATCGCAAAGTTTGCGGAGCAGCGGCAAAAATTCCGGCGGCGGGACGTTGATGCCGCCACGCACCTGGACTGGCTCGACAAGAATCGCACCGATTTCTTGCTTGCGAAAAATCTGGCGAATTTTCCTCTCCACTTCATCAGTGCTGACGCTAGGAAGTCCGGCGAATTGGTGATTGCCGGTTGCCGGTTGCCGAATTTTTGGTTGAGCCACCTGACGTCGGCTGCTACCGGCTGAACAAGGATACGGCACAAAATGGCCGAATTCGCGCAACTGCGAACGGAACGGGTGACGAAAATGTTCGCGGTGCGTGGCGTTGAGCGCGCCATAGCCAAGGCCGTGGTAGCCGCCTTCAAACGCAATGATGCCGCGCTTGCCCGTGGCGAGGATGGCGGTCTTGAGCGCCGACTCAACAGCTTCAAATCCGGAGTTGGAGAAAACCACCTTGCCCCGTTGGTGGCCACCCACAGATGCTTGCCGGTGCGCCTTTGCCCAGCGTTCAAACGTCAGGCGGCTCAATTCGCGGGCGAGCTGCGCTTTGAGTTCGTGCGGATGCACATCGCCCATGGCGTGCAGCAGGGTTGCCATTTGGCGTTGACCGGCTTTGACGACATTCGCATTGGCATGACCGGCGGCAGCTACGCCGAAGGCGGCGGTCAAATCCAGATACATTTTCCCGGCAACATCCCAGACGTGAACGCCTTGGGCGCGTTTCCAAACGATCGGCCACGAGCCGTCCGGCTCAATGAAGGTAATGTTGCGCGATTCGTATTGGCGCAGCAGGGCGATGGTTTGGCGCGCCGTCATTCAATTTAAAATGACATCCGCCGGCTGGCCGGGACGGAGATTGGCGGCGTCGGCCGGCGAGAAGGCCGCTTCGATCATGAATACCAGATTCGCCCGCGTTTCGCGGCTGTAAATCACCGGCGGCGTGTATTCTGCCTGCGTGGAGATGTAATTCACCGTGGCATTGAAGGGCTGCGCCGCACCGTCGCATTGAACGGATACGGACTGGCCAACCTTGATTCGCGGCAGCATGGTCTCCGGCACAAAGAATCGAACTTTCAGGTTTGCGGGCGGCAGCAATACGACAACGGGATTGCCGGCGGCGACCCATTCACCCTGGCGGTAAAGCGTGTCTTGAACCACCGCGTTGGTGGGCGCGAATTGCTGTTTCTGGTCGAATGACCACTGAGCCTTGCTCAGGGCGGCGCGTTGGGATTCAACGGCCGCCTGGGCGGCGCGAATAACGTCGGCGCGTCCGCCGAGTTTGGCGGTGGCCAGGTCGGCCGTAAGCTGGTTGACCTGCGCCTGGTCGGCGTCATTTTGCGCCCGGGATTGATCCAGTTCCTCCTTGGAAATCACGTCGGAACCGCCGAGCTGTTTGCGCCGCAAAAACTCCGCCGTGGAGAGCTTCAGTTTGGCCTGAGCGCCTTCCAATTGCGCGGCGAGCGACTCAATTTCCGTCGGTCGCCTGCCCGTTTTCAAGTCAGCCAGTTGCGCCTGCGCCTGGGCGAGGTTCTTTTCAGCCTCGGTGATCGTGTCAGCTTCGGATTGCCGTTCCAGTCCAAACAATAGCTGACCTTGCTTGACCTGGTCTCCGCGCGCGACGGCAA
>JAJXXI010000526.1 GCA_021781185.1 bacterium | reverse complement strand
AAGAGCCCAAAATTTTTGACGGCATCTACACCGGGACCGAGACGCGCGATCCGGTCATCACCGACCAGCATTTGCAGCCATACGAGAGCTACGAAATCATCCGTTATTTCGACAACATCGCGCCGGGGCGCAACGGCGGCGGCTGGGTGGACACCTACAGCCTGCGTTACCTTGACCGCTATGCCGAGCAGCTTTGGGACACGATGTTTGCCAAGGCGCGGCAGATGATGCTGTTCGAGTGGTCGGCCATGACCCGCCCGATTGATCCCGGCGACCGCGCGGCCTGGGCAAATTTTCCAACCAGTTTTAACTACGCAGAAATGGCGAAAGGCGATGCCGGCCCGACGCTGGCGCGCGTGGCGGGTTATTCCCTCGAACAGGCGGACGCCGTGGTGGGCAGGTTGGGCAATCCCATCGGCATCGCCAGTTACAGACCGTATCAATCCAGCGGCGAGGATTTCCTGCACAATTATTTCGGGATGATCGGCATTCCCATTGATCTGCGGCCGGAATTTCCCACCAATGCCGACATGGTGTTGCTGACCGAATCCGCCAAGTCCGACCCGGACCTCGTCGCCAAAATCAAGCATCAGTTGCGGGCCGGCAAATCGGTGGTCATCACGTCGGGTCTGCTTCGCGCGTTGCAGGGCCGGGGCATTGAGGACATTGTCGAGGCGCGTTGCACCGACCGGAAAGTAATCGCACACCAGTATTCCGGCGGCTTCGGCGCCGGCAACTTCTCCGCGCTTGACGACGAGGCAAGTGCGGACGTCTTGTTTCCCGAAATTGATTTTCTCACGAACGACGCGTGGTCGCTCGTCCGCGCCGAGGCCAATGGCAATGCCATTCCGCTTTTCCTGATGGATCGTTATGCCAGGGGCGTGCTTTATATTTGGACCATGCCCGATAATTTCAACGACCTCTACGCCCTGCCGCCGAACGTCACCAGCGCCATCAAACAATATCTGATGCGCGGATTCCCGGTCCGCCTGGACGGTCCGGCCCAGGTCGCATTGTTTGCGTATGACAATCACACGTTCATCGCGGAATCCTTCCTGCCGACGGAAGCGGACGTGCAGGTTTCCGTGACGGGGAACATCACGAAGCTGAAAAACCTGGTGACCGGGCAGACCATTGAAGGTCGCTTGCCCGCTGCGCCGCCGGATCGGGAACTGCGAAATAATCCCTGCGAACCGCGGGTTTCCTTCAAGGTTCATCTGCTGCCGCACAGCTTCGCAGCCTTCGCGGAGGAATGATTGTTGTTCAATGGAACGCCATGCCCGGCGGCTTGATTGCTTGAGGCGGGCGGACTGGGCGACTGCTCGCGGGCACGCAGTCCGGCAACTTCCTCGCCGGCCATCAATCCAATGCCGGTTTTGGCCCGGCTGGGTCGGCACCCAGGGCATTCGTCCGGCAGATTTGCGCATAGACTTCCGCCAGCGGCTTCATCGTGCGCGGAAGTTTTTCATCCGCAAAATCCACGGCCAGCAGCCCGAATTTTTTCGTGTAGCCGAACTGCCACTCGAAATTGTCCAGCAGCGACCAGTAGAAAAATCCACGCACCTCCACGCCGCCGGCCATCGCACGGTGCAGCGCGGTGAGATTGTCACGCAGGTCCCGTTCGCGAAACGCCTCGTCGCTCGACGCCGCGCCGTGTTCCGTGATGTAAACGGGCAGACGGAATTTCCGGTGCAGATACGTCAGGATTTTCACCAAGCCGCGGGGATACCGCTCCACCATGTCGTCGCAAACGAAGCCGAAATCCTTCAGCGTTTTCACCGGCGTGCCGCTCGCCGGAATCATCGCGCGGAAATGGTGAAAGCGCACCCGTCCATAATAATTCAGCCCGATGAACGTCGAGGCCCGCCGCCGCCCGCCGCCTAGAAACGCATCCAGCACGAACTTGTTGAACGTGTAATGACAGGCAAATGCCGTGGTGCGGTCCCATGGCGAAAACCGCTTGTAGGCGTGGAAAAACGTCCAGTTCTTGGCGATGCCCACTTCCGGTTTGCGCCCCGCGTGGCCGTCGCGCTGGATGACGCGCCCGGCCTGCTCGTGGGCACGGGCCATGTGCTCGATCACTTTGCGAAACTGGCCGAGCTTCCATTTGCGCTGCGGCGGAAAGCCGCCGAGCAGATACGCCACGCACGCGTAGGTGTCCGGCTCGTTGAAGGTGTTCCAGAGAAAAACTCGTTCCTTCAGCGCGGCGACAAGCTGGCGGACGAAATCCACGAACGCGGGAATTGTCGTCGCATTCGTCCAGCCGCCCGCCGCATTGATCCACGGCGGATTGGAGAAGTGATGCAGCACCACCATCGGCGTGATGCCCTTCGCCTTGAGACAGTCCAGCAGATGGATGTAGCGGGCCAGCTCGTTCTGGTTCAGCGCTGCGAACGGCGCGGATTGCAGCCGCGACCATTCGAGGCCGAAACGGTAGGCGTTTGCGCCGAGCCGGGACATCCATTCGATGTCTTCGGGATAGCGGTGGTAGTTGTCGCACGCGATCCGGCAGTGGCCGCCGTCCTGCGCGGTGAAGCTGGTCCACTCGTTCTCAACATGCCCCTCCACCTGCGTGGGCGACGTGGCCGTGCCCCAGAGAAAATTCTCCGGGAATTGCAAAACCGTTTTTTGGGCCGTCGTGGACATTTTTACGGCGGGCAGCATACGTGCCGCCTCACGTGGCTCACACAAAAAAACGTCACGCGCAGGTAAACTTCCTGTGACATTAAAACGGGCATTCTCCTCCGCAGATGGCCAAAAAGAGCCAGCCGGTGGGGCCAGCGTCCCCGCGAGTCGCACTTTCCGTGTCTGTTAGCAAACAACATACAAAGAACAGCACCTGAATAAAACTATGACTGAAGACTTCAAGTTCCACTTCCCCATCGCCACTCTGTTGCGCGACGGCGACCTCATTGTCACCGCCGCCGGGCCAACCCCGCCTCGCCGAACGGCTGCCCGGTGGCTACACCGCCGCCGCCCGCGCCTTGATCGGCACCGTGACCACCGATGTCAACAACATGAAAAACAAAAAGGGCGGCATCAGCACTCTCACGCAGGAACAGGAAATGCAGCTTGCCATATTGAACAAATCTGTCGGCCGCACCAAGCAGACCGCTGCACTTGCCTCCAAGGGCCAGGCCGTGAAATTGCACGAGCAATTCCAGGTAGGTATCGCCGAGCACTTCGACCTCGGCAGCATCCTGGCGCGTGCCAACATCATTCACGGCGGTTAGTTCGACCTCTCCGCTTCGCGCACGCCTTCGCTCCACTCCGTTGTGCTCCGCGTGACGAATACCTCACCCAACTAATCTTACTCGAAAACCTCATTTCCAGTTGACACCCCTCATAGGTAAACGCAAGCAAACTGGAATGTTTTTGAGGGGCGCAAGTTGCGCGCTGCCACGGCAAATTCATATGGAAATGGCGGCTGTTAGGCCGGCGGTTGTCGTTGGGATTATTGTGAAAGCGCGGCCGGTGGAGGGTCTGATGTTCCGGTGGCCGGCGAGGCATCCGCCGGGTTCGCTGGAGGTTTCGTGATCGGGCCGGCGTCTGTCAGCGAGAGATCATCCGGCAGGATGGTGATGGCGATGCGGCGGTTTCTGGCTCGCCCCTCGGGCGTGGAATTGTCAGCGATGGGGCGATACTGTCCATAACCAGCCGCTCCGACCCGGCGCGGATCAACGCCTGCTTTCTCGGTCAGAAAATGCACGGCGGCCAGGGCCCGGGCGGTGGACAATTCCCAGTTGCTCGCAAAACGCGTGTGGACGGGCACGTTGTCGGTGTGGCCCACGACTTGAATTTGGAGGTTGGGATGTTCGGCGAGGATGGCCGCCACTTTGCGCAACACCATTTCTCCGTCCGGCTTCAGGCTGGCTTCGCCGGAATCAACCATTACGCGATCAAGAATCGTCACCGTCAGCTTGCCCAGCAGGTTGGTAATGGTGACATCCTTGGATTCAAGATCGGAACGCATTTCATTCTCGAGATTGTTGGCCGCCTGAGCTGCTTGAGCCTTCTCTTGTTCCAGATCCGCGACTTTGGATTGCAAGTCGGAAATCTGTCCTTGATCCTTCTGACTTTGATCCAGCGCATTGGCCAGACTGGTGTTGGCAGCATTCAGTTTGGCACGAAGTGCTTCGAGTCCGCGCAGTTTGCCCAGGGCCGTGGCCCAGCACAACACCACCACGATCAACGCAACGGTCATGACGCCCGCCATAATCCAGCCCAGTTTTTGGGGAAAGACGTTCTGATTGGACCTGGAGACCAGTTCCGTGAAGGGTTTTTTGCTTTCGCTCATGTCACGACCGGGAGATTTTAAGGGGAGAATCCGGGCTCTCCAAGGGAAGAATGTGGCGACTGGGCTGTAACGACACAAAGGTTATCGAGCGCCATTCCTGTCAACCGCCCGCGAAGACGGGATGAAAGTTTGCCTCGCTCAAAATGCGGGCGACGGCTTCGCGCTGATCGCCTTGAATTTCGATCTGGCCGTTTTTTACCGTGCCGCCAGTGCCACAGGCGCGCTGCATCTGCTTGGCGAGTTGTTCCTTTTCTGGCAGGCCGATTCCCATAAAGTTTCTGACCACGGTAACCGTCTTGCCGCCTCTTCCCGCTTTGACCCGCAGGATGTCCACGCGGCCGCGATGCTTCTTGGTGGCATGAACTGCGGGGAGGGAATTGGAGGCCATCGGCAAAGGTTCGGGCGCGTTTGGTGGCAGCCCATCACTCGAAAGTGCGGTAAATGGATTGTGACCAAAAGCAGCGTGGCCCATGGTGGCAATACGTTTCGCAGTGGCCATAAAAGTTTGGAAAGCCTAAGCCGTTCCCGGTCTCCCTGGCAAAGGAAAACCTCAAAGATCAGCGACGGAACTTGTTTTGCGCCCTGATGAATCAACCTGCTGTCGAGGGGAACCGGCCAGCCCGGGTTCGCCCGCTGCTCGCGGCCGTCAAGCGCACGGGGTCGAAATTGATTTTTCCTCAATAAATTCAATGTTTTCTCTTGGCGCAGCGGCCGCCAACCGCTTTAATGCGCCGGTAAACGTTAACCAAATACACATATAAACTAACAACATTATGGCCAAAGCTCTCACCAAATCCCAAATCGCCGCGGCAATCGCGGAAAAGAACAGCCTCACTAAAAAACAAGCGGTCGAGATTCTGGAACAACTCGCAACGCTGGCCTACAAGCACGC
>JAJXXI010000644.1 GCA_021781185.1 bacterium | reverse complement strand
CATCAGCATTGTAGCCGATGCCGTTGCCGCCAAAACCATCCCAGAGGCCGGGCACATTAATCGTCGTCTTATGCCATGTCCCAGTCGGGTCGGAGGTATCCGAAACCGCGAAACCAACCGCCCCCATCCCTGAACTGTTAAGTGACTCAAGCACTTCAAACGCGTATCGCCCCGTGATTTCATTGTAAATCACATGCCCATCACCGCCGGTGGCGGTGCCAAAGAATGCGGTCGCACTCTGGCTGGAAATGACCGTGCCGTTCTTGTTGAGAATCATCAGGCTGTCATTGCCCCAGGCAATGATGTGATTGGGGCCAACTGCCGCATGGGCATCTGGCGGCGCAATTCCTGACACGTTGCCTTGTCCATCAACGCTCGTCAGGACAGTGATTTGGGCGGTGGCCGGGATGGCATGGGAGAAAATTGCCAGGGCGGTTAAAAACAAAACTGCACGATTAAGGCCGAATGGTAAGGTCATGTTTCTTGATCATTTGTGAGATTGATTGGCCTTTGCCCGCCCGGCGGGGTCCCAGCTTCTTGCTTATTTGGTTATAATGTTGACCGTGATGGCTTCATCAGATTGGGCACGAACATTGACAACTATTTCCACGGTTTTACCCACGCCAGCATCCTTGAACACCCCCGGTTTGTTCCCGCAGCGAAATTTGGTTTTGGCAGTCACTTTGAAAACGCGGTCTCCTTCCCCCAACTTGATGGTCAACGTCTTTGCCCTTGAGTCAACCGCACTGACAGAGCCTTTGAACTGGTGGAGGATAGCCTGCGCTTCACCTGGAGCCTGACCACTGAAATGAGGCTGAAAACGGTTACTGCCGACATCTTGAGCGCCGCAAGACACCGACAGCATGATCGTAATTGCAGCGACGAGCGCCGATTTTGCAATTTTTAATGTTCGTTTCATAATTGGTTTCGGTGCTGGTGTTGGTGCTCAAGCTTTTCTGATTGAAGCAGCAGCCGGTAAAGGACACTGCCGATTGCCGGGTTGATTGGCACGATCATCTCGTTGGTGAGGGTTGATCCGGTCTCGCGTCATCAGATGGTGCCCAACCCTTGCGTGCAGAACGTTAGTCTGCACCTACAACCACTACCAACCGATATGGTGCCGGGCCGGATCAACGTTGGATTGCCGCCCACAACTTGAAAAACAATGTTGGGTAGATTCGTCGCCAGCGGAATTGTGGCTGAAACCGGTGTTCCGAACAACTCGATTTGCGAACAATCGCAAGAACCGTTCTCCGCCGGCAAAGCTTGCAAACGTCGGTATGGACCACCGCGCAATTAAAACTCGATGATTTTTTGAAGGAACACAGGGAGGATCGAAACAAGGTTGCCCCACCCAAATTTAGCGAGGCGGTGGAGCTTTTCAAACAGGAGATTGATCACGACACCAGCATCAAGCCCCGCCGCAAGGAATATCGGCTGACGTGCCTGCTGAAGATTCAAGAGACATGGCCGGAGCCTTGGCTGTTGCAATTCGATGAGATCACCCGAGACGTGCAAGGTATGGATTTACCCCTTCCTGATTTTTCGCCCGGTGCACGCAGGGCGATTTTCCATCAGCGGTAATCCAGCCCGGCTCATCAGAGTCTGTCTGAGTGCACCGTGGAAAAGTGCACTCAGACAGACTCTTAGGGGCGAGGATTGAGAGGTCATGCTGTTGGCGTGGCCACGGACGACCAGCAGGTCGTCCCCACCTGCCCAACTAACCCCGCTACCGCCGAGTTGCCCGGATTGACTCCGGTTGCAGGGACTTCTACCTTCGCATTGCATGTTCGAACTCGTTTCCGATTACGCGCCCGCCGGCGATCAGCCGCAGGCGATTGAAAAGCTGACCGCCGGAATTCTTTCCGGCGCGAAGCATCAGACGCTGCTTGGCGTCACCGGTTCGGGCAAGACGTTCACCGTGGCGAATGTCATCAGGAACGTGGACAAGCCCACGCTCGTCATCTCGCACAACAAGACGCTCGCCGCGCAGCTTTACGCGGAGTTTAAAAGTTTTTTCCCCAACAACGCGGTCGAATACTTCGTCAGCTACTTCGATTTTTACCAGCCGGAAGCCTACATTCCCCGCACCGACACATTCATCGAGAAGGATTCCAGTGTGAACGACGACATCGAGCGGATGCGGCTTTCCACGATGGCGTCGCTGTTCACGCGGCGCGACGTGATTGTCATCGCGAGCGTGTCGTGCATCTACGGCATCGGCAGCAAGGAAGATTACGAATCGCTCGTCATTCCCATCCGTGTCGGCCAGGAGATTTCACGGGAGCAGTTGCTCGCGCGCATGGTGGACTTGCAGTATTCGCGCAACGACGTCGCCTTCGAGCGCGGCAATTTCCGCGTGCGCGGCGACACGGTGGAGGTTTGGCCCGCCGGCCGCGAGGATGGACTGCGCGTGGAATTCTTTGGCGATGAAATCGAAAAGCTCACGCGCTTCGAGCCGTTGACCGGGCATAAAATTGAGACGCTCCAGGGTAACATGATTTTCCCGGCGAAACAGTTTGTGACCACCGGCGACAAGATGAAACGCGCCATCCTCGCCATCCGCGAAGAGCTCGGCATCCGTATCGCCGAATTCGAGCGCGACGGCAAATTGCTGGAAGCCCAGCGTATCAAGATGCGGACGGAATTTGACCTGGAGATGATGGAAGAAATGGGCTTCTGCTCCGGCATCGAAAATTATTCCCGCCACATCGCGAACCGCCCGGCCGGCTCGCGGCCAACCACTCTGTTTGATTTTTTCCCGGACGATTACCTGCTCGTGATTGACGAGTCGCACGTCACTGTGCCGCAGATCGGCGGGATGTATGAAGGCGATAAATCGCGCAAGACGGTTTTGGTGGATCACGGCTTCCGGCTGCCAAGCGCGCTGGATAATCGTCCGGTCAATTTTCTGGAATTTCAGGCGATGCAGAACCAGACGATTTACGTCAGCGCCACGCCCGCACCACGCGAAATCGGCTGGTCGCAAGGCAAGGTGGTGGAACTCGTCGTCCGGCCGACCGGTTTGATAGATCCCAAAGTCACGCTCAAGCCGCTCAAGGGGCAGATTGATGATTTGATGGAAGAAATCCGCCAGCGAGCCGACAAAAAGGAACGCACGCTGGTCACCACATTGACCAAGCGCACGGCCGAGGAACTCACGGATTACCTGCGCGAAATCGGCATCCGCGTGCAATACCTGCATAGCGATATTGATGCGATTCAGCGGGTCGAAATTCTTCGCTCGCTGCGCAAGGGGGAATTCGATGTGCTGGTCGGCATCAATCTGCTGCGCGAAGGGCTGGATTTGCCGGAAGTCTCGCTCGTCGCGATTCTCGACGCGGACAAGGAAGGTTTTCTCCGCAGCGAAACCAGTTTGATCCAGACCGCTGGACGCGCCGCGCGCCATTTGAACGGCGAGGTGATTCTCTACGCCGATGTGATGACGGACAGCATCAAAAAATTCCTGGCGGTCACCGAAAACCGCCGCAACCGGCAAATCGCTTACAACCAGGAACACCACATCACGCCGCGCAGCGTCAGCCGCGCCGTGGAGGAAAGCCTGGCCGTTTATGAATCCACCCGCGAAGAGGCGGCGGGCGTGCTCAAGGACGCGAAGCTGGACGTGGATTTGTCTGAAACCATCAATGAACTCGAAAGCGAAATGATGAAAGCCGCCGAGGAATTGCAGTTTGAAAAAGCCGCGCTCTTACGTGACCAGATCAAGGAACTGAAACGAATGCTCGACGGTGGAAAGCCGGAGGAGAAACCGAAGCCGGTGAGCTATCGCAACAAACGCGGCTCGCGTCGCACCACCAGATAACATCGGCGCCACTCCCGTGAAAGCATGCTAAATTCTTCGTCATGACCACGGAGCAAATCGTCAGCTTGAGTCTCGCCTTGTTGGTAATGCTGGCGGGGCTGGTTGGCAGTCTCTTCCCGGTATTGCCCGGCCCGCCGCTGGTGCTGGCCGCTGCGATCGGCCACCGGCTGTTTTTCGGCGCGGCCAGTGTCAGCAATGTTGTGCTGGCGGCGCTGGTCATGCTGACGCTGATTGCCCTGGTGTTTGATTTTCTCGCCAGCATGTTGGGCGCAAGGAGATTTGGTGCCACCTGGCGCGGCGTGACCGGCGCGGTGGCTGGCGGTCTCATCGGCCTGTTCTTCAGCCTGCCCGGAATCATCCTTGGCCCGTTTCTCGGGGCCTTGCTCTTTGAAATGCTGGGTGACAAGGAATTCAAAAAAGCGGCCCACGCGGGTCTGGGCGCAACAGTGGGTTTGCTGCTGGGCATCGCCGGCAAATTTTCCATCGGCGTCGTGATGATCAGTCTCTTCGCCATCAACGTCCTGTTCCGTTCATAGTCGTCCCGGCCGGAATATTGTTGCGTAAAGGGAAAGCGACGGCGGCTTACTTGACAGAAAGGCATTACGTGACAGGTTTCATTGATTCAAGTATGAGCGCGACCACTGATCCCAATCTGGTTGTTGGCGGATGTGCCGTGGGTGGCATGGTGATTTTCTTGTTTTGGCGGCTGATTGTCTGGGTTCGCGATGCCCCCGTCACGCCGGATCCGTGGGATGCAGCCGTCGCCCAGCAACTGGCAGACCCGGAAACAAAAGAAACCTGCCCCCATTGTTCGACGCCGCAGGAGCCGGGCACTTGGTTTTGTGAACACTGTGGTTGCGCGGTGGGGCCTTACAATAACCTGATGCCTTATCTGAATGTCTTCTCGGAGGGGGAGGTGCTTCGCAATGGTGTCTC
The DNA here is from genome assembly GCA_021781185.1 of bacterium. Taxonomy (GTDB): domain Bacteria; phylum Verrucomicrobiota; class Verrucomicrobiia; order Limisphaerales; family UBA11358; genus UBA11358. Next base: position 431 of record JAJXXI010000644.1, on the reverse strand, counting down.
AGGGCGCTTTCGCAATCGTCCGCTGATCCTGGCTGGGTTTATTCTGATTTCAATTTCAAGTTACCTGGTGTTCGCGCCGGTTTACCTGTTTTGCCTCTGGGGCCACTGGGGGCGGCCAGCGAGCGGAACAGAGTCCGCTGAATAATCCGAAAATCGTTTTGTTTCAGCCTGACAATCAGCGGCCAGTCAAATTGAAATCCCCGCTCAAGCTTCGGAGTATTTAAAGCCCAGTTCGTAGCCGGCAGAGACGGCTTGATGCCAGAGTTGGATCAAGTCGGCCAGTTTATGCAGCCACGGCAGCACCAGTTTTTCAATCGCGTCGGATAGCATGATGGTGTCCTCGGATTCGCAGGCGGCATCCACTTTGCGCAGGATGACCCCGATTTGCTCCAGTTGCCAGCGGCGCAACTGGCGAAACGAAGCGCCGCAAC
>JAJXXI010000432.1 GCA_021781185.1 bacterium | reverse complement strand
CAAAGCAACAAAGACACGAAGCTGAAACCTGAGACCGGAAAGCTAAGCGGAACGGAATCAATCCAATTCCAACAGCCAGGCAATTTTCGCGCGCACAGCCTGAGTTACCCGGGCTTCAAACTGGCCGGCACGGCGGGCCAGCCGGTGATTTTCCACCGAGGTCAGGCCTTGGACATTCGCCACGCCTTCTGCCGCACCGGGCAGCCAGCGCACCTGCGGCAGCTTGACTTCATAATCCCCGCCGCGAATCTGCGTCGTCAGCGGCACGCACACGCACAACGCACGTTCCGCATCCGCGTCTTCACGCGATACCACCATCAAGGGCCGCAGTTTGCCCTGCATCCCCAAATCCACCCAAAACACCTCACCAGGCATTGGATTGGGCATAAAAACTTTCCAGTGTGGCGGCACGCAACTCCCACGCCCCGGCGGGCGATTCCGACCTCTCCGGCACGGCGATTTCCGGCGCGGGCATTACCCACCAGCCGCCACTCTCCGCCGTCACCAGATATTTGGCCCCCTTGCGCGTGCCCCGGATGGAGACGCGGCCCTTGTCATCGGCTTTGACCAAAGTTGTTTGCATGTGGGATTATTCCCACTCTGCGGGGCTTTTGTCAATGACGTCTCCAGACGGAAGCAGCAGGGAAATGGCGACCTGGCGGGCGACGCAGTGAATGAAATGCGCAAAAAAGTTCCGGGTTCTGGGGCGTTTCAAAACAGGGACTCGCGACTGGAAAGTCGCGCGAACTGGCAGGCTCGAAAGCCTGCCCTACGGGCGGCAAATTCCGCCCCATGGCCAGTCTTCAGGGCATTGGCATAAACCGGCGTTGACCGGATTCAGCAAAATGTATTCACAACAGCGGTGCAAATCATTCTCATCCCGGATCAAATGGTCATACGATTCCGTCTGCCAAAACGGCTGGCCGCCCCGCTTCAACAATCGGTTTGCCTCACGCCCGGTATAACCTTTCCAGCCTTTCAAAATCCGCGTCAACGTCCAGCCAGGCAGCGGCCGGAGGACGGCATGAACATGGTTGGGCATTACACACCATTGTTCTAATTCAAAGCGGATTCCTTGATGATGCTGCATGGCATCGGCCACCAAACGGGCGATTTCCGGTTGCCGCATCCAACATTCCCCATGTCCAGCGTCCAGATATTTGTCCACCCTCGAGGCATACCAGTGGAATAATTCGTTCTGCTCGGCCCACGTCAGCGGACGTTTGGCCATCAGTGCCTGCCGCAAGATGTTCTCACGTTCCACCTTGAGCCTGAGCAACTCCGACTTTGGCAGCGTGCCGGCCAGCCGGAAGGTGACAAAATATGTGCCGCCGTCGCGTTTGAGATGGGGCAGGCCGCCGCGTGAATGCAAACCGGAAATCAACCGGTTCGGGGTGGATTCCGGCGTGGAATTTTGCACGTCGAATTGATGGCGGGATTGGGAGTGGAAGGCAAGGCCGATTTCCATGTAGCGCAGACATTCCTGTCGGCGAGTTCACGGAACTTTCCTGTTCCGTGGTCGGCGGCGTGTTTCAAGCCAAGGAACTCGCGACTGGAAAGTCGCGCGAACCGGCAGGCTGGAAAGCCTGCCCTACGGCCGCTGCGTTGGTAGCGCAGACATTCTTGTCTGCGGGTTCACGGAACTTTCCAGTTCCGTGGCCGAGGCGTGGTTCAAACCGAATTCCGAAATCCGGCTTACCGAAGGCAACAAAGTGAACGCAGGGGGCACGGGTTGGCACACCTGCGTTTGGACATGAACACACTCATCTGGTCAGCGGTTAAATGCTTTGGCTTCGTTCACTTTGCTTCCTTCTGTTCCATTCCATCTCGGGTTTGAACCAAGAACTCGCGACTGGAAAGTCGCGGGAACCGGCAGGCTGGAAAGCCTGCCCTACACACAAAAAAAGAGCCGCTCGGGTGAGCGGCTCTGGTGAGAAACTAAAAATTTAGCTTAGGCTTTCTTGCGGCGAAGCGCCATCAACATGCCGAAACCACCCAAACCAGCCAAAGCCAGCGTGGCGGGCTCCGGAACTGGGTTGAGAACCGCGTTTCCAGTCAGGTTTTGAAACAGCCCAGCAGGAGATGGAACCGTTGGAATTGAAGACTCGGTCCACATATAGACACCATTGTATGCAGATGTTGCGTAAGTGCCACCGCCAGCTCCATTACCCGATGCAACCCAAGCCAAGATTTCAAATGAAATCGGACCAGAAGCATAATTAGGAATTTGAACAGCAGATCCCGTGATATATCCAGTCAAGCTCGCCCCCGCGCCGTTAACCGGAGCAGAAATCGCGTTTACAGCAATAGTCGAACTCGGAATTAGAGTAAACACACTACCAGTGGTATATGTCCCAAGAAAATAACCAAGCTCAACATTTACATTAACTCCAGCACCAGCATTTGCCAAACCCAAAGCAGTTTGAGCTGCAGAGCTGTAAGTAACAGGATAATAACCGGTGGACGAATATGTGTCAAACTTAATATTACCTTGAGCCTGAGACGAAACCGCCGCCCCAACCAGACCAATGGCACCAAGCACGGACAGAATTAGATTTCTTTTCATATTTTTGTTTTATTATTTATTTTCGAGTTTAAAAACAACTTAGTATTATGTAATCCTACGAAAATCAAGGAGCAACCTGAACCCAATTTGTGGCAGTCTTTGGAAGCACAAAAAATCCCTGACCAACACCTATCGTCAAATTTGGAGTCCAAACCCCACCAACCTTGCTTGTTGCATCAAACCCACTACCATTCCAAACCTGAATAACAGACTTATTAGCCAATGTCGGACCAATATTCACATTTGTATCATTTAAATCTCCAGCATAAGGAACCGCACTACCAACCAGAGCATAAATACCAGCAGAGAGTGCGTTTGTTACAGACTGACCACTCGGGACAACCACACTGCCAACAAACGTGTTTGTGACTGTAGTTTTTGAATTCACAAAGAATCCAGCGCCAACTGGAATCGAAAGGTCAGGAGTCCAAACGCCCCCAACCTTGCTCGTAGCAGTAAAACCCGTTCCATTCCACACCTGAATAACAGACTTGTTAGCCAAAGCCTGTCCCAAACTAGTTGTCGTATTCGTCCCATCATCCAACGGATTGGAAACCAACGCATATTGCCCAGCCGGCAAAACCACATTCACATAGCCGACGACGTTCTGGGAATAGACCTGCGCCTGAGAGGAGATGGTGGCGGCAGCGAGCGCGGCTGCGGCGACCAGTAGTGTTTTAGCTTTCATTTTTGTAGTGTTTTAGTGTTGTTTGTTACCGCGTGTGGTTACACAGTCTCAAAGCCAGCGTCACCAGTCAACAATTTTTTACTTTTTCTTTGAACGCTTTTTATGGGCCATACCAGCGGCGATTCAATCGCATAAACCACTTGCAATCAACACCTAAAAAGTCCGTAGTCAGTAGTCCGTGGTCCGTGGCGGGTGGGGATGGAATAAAAAAATTGATTTTTTAAAAAGTTTTCAGGGCAAGGCTACGCGCCGTAATTCATGGATCGCGATCTTGAATGTTACAATGTCGGCTTCAACGGCGGCCTTTTGGACGAAGTCTGCGGAGTCGGTCTCCGGCAGGTAGAGTTGCCGAGTGTGGAGGTGTCCCAGCAGCTCATGCGCTCAGTTGCCACGGTCTTCGTCGAGCATTTGTTCGATGGGGAGTCCGGTCTTGCCGGTGGCAAGATGGTGGCGCAATTCATCCAAGCGTGCGAGCCAGAGCTGCCGGTTGGGCACCACACCGGCCGACGGCAGTCCGGTGAGTCTGGCCACGGGGCGGCCTTGGCTGGTAATGAGCACCTCTTCCCCGGGTTGATCCATCCCCAGCAATTTCAGCAGATCCGCCTGCGCCTGCTGCAATGTCGCCGTCATGAGATTATTTAAGCACTCTTGGAACAGAAGTCAATTTAACCCAAGTGTCGGGCGGCCAGGCCCGCAGGGTGGCTGCGCCGCCATGTCGCAGCAGATCGTTGAGAGTCGGTGGCGGACTGGCATTTTTTTTGACGGTTTTTTGGTTTTTTGGGGCAGGCGTGTCACCAGTCGAAACACAAAAGCGGAAATGCTGAAACTGGCGGCCATTCGTCAACGGGGATGACAAAGGAATCGAGGTCAAATGAATTTTCCAAACCAAGGAGGCTCTTTCAACTTAAATTCGGCAGATGAAACCGCGAAACACACGAAATACGCGAAAGGAGAACGAGTTGGGCAAAAGCGTGTGTTTACCGGTTGGGTGATACCGGTTGGGTGAAGCGGTTCGAGGCCGGCCAATGGGGTCGCCCGGCTTTGTTTTCGCGTATTTCGTGCCTGTGGTTCGCGGTTCTTCCCAGCTGCGGTTTCCAGGTTGAAAACTGTAGCCGTTTCTTGCAAGGAAGGCAGAAGGTGGCGCGGGCGTCCATGCCTGCGGGTTTGGACGGCAACCCGCAGCCGGGGACGGCTGCGCTACAGGGCAGTGTTGAGATGCTCTCCGTCCCGCGCTTCAAGGCCGGCCATGGAAGGGCCTTGGGAATTATTTGCCGTCGGGCGGGGCGAGGAAGGTGTGCAGGCCGTGCGGAAATTGTGGGGATTCAAGCCAGTCCGCCAACAGATGCAATTCCAAGGCGGTGAAGCCGATGGTGGATTGGCGGGCAAAGGAGAGCGTTTGCGGACGGGTGCGGGTGATTTCCGTGGTGCTGTCGCCCAGCAGCGGCTCAATATGTTTCAACCACTGGGCGGCCGCACCTTGCGGTGGTAATTGAGGCTTGTGAAACACCACGCGAAACAACTGGGTGATGAACAGACCGGCGTCCACCCGCACTGCGGTCTGTTCGGTTTGATAATAGAGCAGATTGGGAGTTTGCGAGAGGACTTGCACAAGAGATGCCGGTGTTGGGCTGGCATCGGCGAGAGTGAGGGGATACAATCCGCCCAACAACCAATCCGACTGATTGACCACGACGGGTTTGAGAAAGGGCGAGATCATCAACGCGTCATTCCACATCAGAACGGGCGGGTTGGGTTGCCATTGGAAATTGCCCTGCCCATTGGTGGCAAGCCAGGGATTTCCCCGCGCAACCAGCCGGGCGGCCAGTTGGTAAAGCTGATTGCTGGCTCCCGGCAGTGGGGCGGCAAAATAGGTCTGGAAAGGAATACCCGACTGCGCCCAGAAAAACATTTGATCCAGAGCAGGGGCAAACCGGGTTTT
>JAJXXI010000580.1 GCA_021781185.1 bacterium | reverse complement strand
AGCACGCCGATCGTCAGCGCGCCGCGCAGCAAATTCTGCGAATCCGCCGCCTCGCGTTTGGCTGCATCCACCTCTTCGAGAATGCGGACGGCGCGGCGCAAAAAGGTTTCGCCATGCACCGTCAGTTTCACCTCGCGTTTCAAACGGTCAAACAGCCGCTCGCCGAGCTCGTCCTCCAGCTTCTGAATTTGCTGGCTCAACGACGGCTGGGCCACGCGGCACTGCTCGGCGGCGCGGGAAAAGTTGCCCGTGCGCGCCACGGCGACGACGTAACGAAGTTGCTGCATTTCCATAGGCAACGGCTATGGTAGTGAAAGGAAAAAAGTATTTCAACAATAGCTCCAAAACTGGTTTACTCAGTCAGCAACAACCAAAAACAGAGGAAAAATATGTCCACCGAAGCCCAATGCCCTTTCAACCACGGTGCCGGAGCCGGCCCGTCGAATCCCGCCGCCTCCGGCGGCACGGCCAACCGCGACTGGTGGCCGAACCAGTTGAAGCTCGAACTTCTGCACCAGCATTCCGCCAAGTCCAATCCGATGGACAAGAAATTCAACTATGCCAAGGAGTTCAAGCGCCTTGACCTAGCGGCGGTGAAGAAAGATCTCGCGGCGCTGATGACCGACTCGCAGGACTGGTGGCCGGCGGACTTCGGCCACTACGGTCCGTTGTTCATTCGCATGGCGTGGCACAGCACCGGCACCTACCGCACTGGTGACGGGCGCGGCGGCGGTGGCCGGGGTCAACAACGCTTCGCGCCGCTCAACAGTTGGCCGGATAACGTCAGCCTGGACAAGGCGCGTCGCCTGCTCTGGCCGATCAAGCAGAAGTATGGCCGGAAGATTTCCTGGGCCGACCTGATGGTTCTGACGGGGAACGTCGCGCTCGAAACGATGGGTTTCAAGACGTTCGGTTTCGGCGGCGGTCGCGAGGACGTCTGGGAGCCGGATCAGGATGTGTATTGGGGGGCTGAGAAAACCTGGCTGGCGGACAAACGTTACTCCGGTGAAAGGAATCTTGAGAACCCGCTCGCGGCCGTCCAGATGGGGCTGATCTACGTCAACCCGGAAGGCCCGAACGGCAATCCTGATCCGCTCGCGGCAGCCAAGGATATTCGCGAGACCTTCGCCCGGATGGCGATGAACGACGAGGAGACGGTGGCGCTGATCGCCGGCGGCCACACCTTTGGCAAGACTCACGGTGCCGGCCCGGCATCCCATGTCGGAAAGGAACCGGAAGCGGCCGGTCTCGAAGAACAAGGCTTGGGCTGGAAAAGCAGCTTCGGCACCGGCAAAGGCGGTGACGCGATCACCAGCGGCCTGGAAGTCACCTGGACACAGACACCCACGAAGTGGAGCAACCATTTCTTTGAGAACTTGTTCGGCTACGAATGGGAACTCACGAAAAGCCCCGCCGGGGCGCATCAGTGGACGCCGAAGAATCACGCCGGCGACGGCACCGTGCCACACGCGCACGACGCGTCCAAGCGGATCGCGCCTTCCATGCTGACCACCGACTTGTCGCTGCGGTTCGATCCCGCTTACGAGAAGATTTCACGGCGTTTCCTGAAAAACCCGAAACAGTTTGCCGACGCGTTCGCCCGCGCGTGGTTCAAACTGACGCACCGCGACATGGGCCCGCGTTCGCGTTATCTCGGACCAGAAGTGCCGAAGGAAGAACTCATCTGGCAGGACCCGATTCCCACGGTGAATCACAAATTGATCGGTGAGAAAGACATTGCCTTGTTGAAAGCGAAGATCCTCGCGTCGGGCTTGTCCATCTCACAACTGGTTTCCACCGCCTGGGCGTCGGCGTCCACGTTCCGCGGCTCCGACAAGCGCGGCGGCGCGAACGGTGCGCGGATTCGCCTCGCGCCGCAGAAGGATTGGGAAGTCAACCAGCCGAAACAACTGGCGAAAGTGTTGAAGACGCTCGGTGGCATCCAGAGCGCGTTCAACCAGACGGCCAAAGGCGGCAAGAAGATCTCGCTGGCCGACCTGATCGTTCTGGCCGGTTGCGTCGGCGTGGAGCAGGCCGCGAAGAAGGCCGGCCACACTGTGAAGGTGCCGTTCACGCCGGGACGCATGGATGCCTCGCAGAAGCAGACCGATGTGGAGTCCTTCGCCGTGCTCGAACCCATCGCCGACGGTTTCCGCAATTATCTCAAGGCCCAATATACCCTGCCGGCTGAAGCGCTGCTGGTGGACAAGGCGCAGTTACTGACCCTCACTGCGCCCGAAATGACCGTGCTCGCGGGCGGGATGCGTGTCCTCAATACCAACTTCGACGGAGTGCCGCACGGGATCTTCACCCGGCGGCCGGAGGCGTTGACCAATGACTTCTTCGTGAACCTGCTCGACATGGGCACGGAGTGGAAATCGGTATCACCGTGCGGGAATGCCTTTGAAGGCCGCGATCGCAAGACAGGGGAAGTCAAGTGGGCCGGAACACGGGTGGATCTTGTTTTCGGCTCAAACTCCCAGCTCCGCGCCTTGGCGGAAGTTTACGGCAGTTTGGATGCGCGGGAAAAATTCATCAACGACTTTGTCGCCGCCTGGAACAAGGTGATGAACCTCGACCGTTTCGATCTTGCGCAGCACTGATGATTTTTTGATCAAGCCATCGCCTGCCTGCCGGCCTCTTTGTTGAAGAAGACCGGCAGGCGGGAACCAAACCACCTGCTTAAGCACCGCGTTGCCGCCAGTCATTTCCTTCACTCAGTTTAACCAGCCGGGAGCTGGCTTTTCACAAATGCGGGCTTGCCAATCCAGCGTCATTAACTAACGTGTCACTGCGATTGTTTCCGTGGGAAAACCTGCCAATGTGACTGGGGGGCGCATCTGTCTGGCAAATCCTGTTGTCAACCGCAACTGACCCGATAAACGGGCGGTCATCGTTGGTTGAATTATAATGTCACATCCACAAATCATCCAGGGCGGAATGGGCGCTGGCGTCTCTGACTGGCGTCTGGCCCGTGCGGTTTCGCAGACCGGACAGCTTGGTGTCGTCTCCGGCACGGCGCTTGCCGCCATTTTGGCCCGGCGGCTGCAAGTCGGCGATCCCGGCGGCGAAATGCGCCGGGCGATCGGGAATTTTCCGGTGCCTGACATCGCCGCTCGCGTGCTGGCTGATTATTTCATTTCCGGTGGCAAGCCGGCCGGCGAACCATTCAAGCTCACTCCGCTGCCCACTTTAAAGCCCGGCCCGGACTTTGTGGCGCTGACCGTGCTGGCCAATTTTGTGGAAGTGTTTCTCGCCAAGGAAGGCCGCGCCGGCCCGGTGGGCATCAACTTCCTGGAAAAAATCCAGCTTCCCACCTTGCCCTCGATTTACGGGGCGATGCTTGCGGGCGTGGATTATGTGCTGATGGGTGCCGGCATTCCACGTTCCATCCCCGGCGTGCTGGACCGGCTGGCCAAAGGCGAGGCGGTGGAGTTGAAGATTGATGTCGAGGGCGCACTGGCGGGCGAGGAATTTCACACCACCTTCGCTCCGGCGGCATTTTGCGGCGGTTCCGCGCCCGCACTGAAACGTCCGTTTTTCCTCGGCATCGTCGCCTCGGCCACGCTGGCCATCACGCTCGCCCGCAAATCAAACGGCCGGGTGGATGGATTCATTGTCGAAGGCGAAAGCGCCGGCGGCCACAACGCTCCGCCGCGCGGCACCCTGCAATTGAACGCGGGCGGCGAACCGGTTTACGGCCCGCGTGATGTGCCGGACCTGGAAAAAATCCGCGAACTCGGCCTGCCCTTTTGGCTGGCGGGTTCGTATGGCCGGCCCCACAAACTGGCCGAAGCATTGCAACTCGGCGCGGCGGGCATTCAGGCCGGCACGGCGTTCGCGTTTTGTGAAGAATCCGGCATTCGGGCGGACCTCAAGCAGCAGGTCATTGAACTAAGCCGCGAAGGCAAAGCGAGGGTGTTCACTGATCCCCTTGCGTCGCCGACGGGCTTTCCGTTCAAGGTGGTCCAGTTGCCCGGCACGTTGTCGGACAATGATGCCAACGCCGGACGGGCGCGGCTGTGTGATCTCGGCTATCTGCGGCACGCGTATCGCAAACCGGATGGCAAGGTCGGTTACCGATGTCCTGCTGAACCAGTGGAGGGTTACGTCCGCAAAGGCGGCACCCCCAATGAAACCGAGGGCCGGCAATGCGTCTGCAACGGATTGACCGCCACGATTGGCCTGGCCCAGATCCGGCCGGGCAACGAGATGGATCTGCCGCTTATCACCGCAGGAAACGACATCGCGCAAGTTGCCAGTTTTGTGCAGGCTGGCCGCAAATCTTACACTGCGGCTGAAGTCGTCAGCACCCTGCTGGGCGAACCCGTTTAAATCTTCGGCTGGGAAGGAAATCCCCTTGTCCGCCGCATTGCCGACCAGGATTCGCTGCGGTTGGCACTGCTCTATTCTTTAAATAAATTAAATGCCGTCAATTTTTAAAAGGTTGTATTGACGCCTCGTTTTGCCCGGACGAAAATCTGGCATGGCAAAACCTGAATTGCAGATTGAAAAGCTCGTGACCGGCAGCGGTGCGGCACCTAAAAATGGCAGCGCGGTCCGCGTCCACTACACGGGCAGGTTCACCGACGGCAGAAAGTTCGACAGCTCAGTGGATCGCAACGAGCCGTTCGCCTTCGTTCTCGGCGCGGGACAAGTGATTGCCGGCTGGGATCTGGGCGTGGCGCAGATGAAAATCGGCGACAAGGTCAAGCTGACCATCCCGCCCGAACTCGCCTATGGCCGCGACGGTTATCCCGGGGCCATTCCGCCGAATGCCACGCTGGTGTTCGAAGTTGAACTGCTGGGCATTGATTGAGGACCCCGACCAAGCCGCCGTTCCACATGAAACCACTTTTCAAATGGCTCCCGGCGTTGCTGGCGGCGGCCTTGATTTTAAACACCACGGGCTGCAGCAGTGTTTACTACGCCGCCTATGAAAAGGTCGGGGTTTACAAGCGGGATTTGCTCAAGAAGCGTGTCATCGAGGCGCGCGACGACCAGAAGGAGGCGCAGCAGCAGTTCAAGGATGCGCTTACCCAGTTGAAGGAGATCACCAAGTTTGACGGTGGCGAGGCCGAACGCGCCTACCGCTCGCTCCAGAGCGAATACGACGATTGCGTGAGCCAGGCCGAGACCGTGCGCAAACGCATCCGGGCGGTGGAAACCGTTTCCAGCGACTTGTTCGCCGAGTGG